>VGGW01000049.1 GCA_016868395.1 Bacteroidota bacterium
CCGATTGGCCTCTGGATGGCCAGAGATTTTGGAGCCAATTCACCAAATACGATATGCAAAACTGTTATAATCGCAAAAGCAAGAACATGTCCGATGTTTGTTGCCATACCGGTTGACATATCGATGTTAATTAAATGGAAGAACTTGCTCACAATCTCAGTCATGACCTCTTCTCCCACCCATCCGAGACCCAGGGAAGCTAAAGTAATTCCTAACTGAGTGGCAGCGAGATAGCCATCCAGATGTTGAGTCATGTGTTTTGCTATCTTGGCAACACGACTTCCTGTTTTGGCTTTAATCTCAATCTGCGAAGCCCGTACCTTTACCAATGCAAATTCTGCAGCAACAAAAAAGCCATTTAGAAAAACAAGAAAGAAGGTTAAAAAAAGGTCGAGGCCCATATGAGTTACTAACTTAAAAATGTGGTCTGGTAAAGCTGTAGACTTTCATTGATAACTTGATATGCATAGTTTTTATCCAATAAATTTTCAATGCTAACATTTTTTCGTTCCAAAGTTTTATAATCCTTGAAAAACCTAACAATCTCGGTCATGGTATGTGGAGGTAATTCCTTTAAATCCTCAATATAATTAACCGACATATCATTCTTAGCAACTGCAATAATTTTATCATCCTGTTCACCATTATCGACCATATGCATGACCCCAACAACTTTAGCTTCCACGATAGCGAGTGGGTAAACATCAACCGAACATAAAACTAAAATATCCAATGGATCCTTATCATCACAATATGTTTGAGGAATAAAACCATAATTCGCCGGATACATGACTGATGAAAATAGAACTCGGTCCAACTTAATTAACCCTGAACCTTTATCTATCTCATACTTGGCTTTTGAACCCTTTGGAATTTCAATAATTGCATTTACATATAAAGGGATATCTTCACCGGGAGAAACAGTATGCCAAGGATGATCTTTATTCATGATTTTTAAGGATTTTTTGCTTCTTCCTCAGCTCGGTCTCCTTCGATTTTCCTTTTCAAATACGTTACAATTAAGGGTACGGTGGTGACTAGTATAAATCCAACAATGATATAGAGTAGATAGTCATTTATTTCTTGTTCAAAGCTTCTACCAAGAAAAAATCCTAGTAAAGTTAAGGATGAAATCCAAAGTAAAGCACCTGAAAAATTATAAAATGCAAATTTATTAAAATCAAGTCTAACAATCCCTGCAATTATTGGGGCAAAGGTTCTTACAATTGGAATGAATCTTCCCATAATTAAGGCGAAAGCACCTTGTTTTCTATAATACACTTCAGCAGCCTTTAGATATTTTTTCTTAAAAAAAAGTGAGTCTTTCCGCTGATATAAAACTGGCCCTGTCCTCTTTCCAAACCAATAGCCTACAAAATTTCCTGCAACCGCAGCCGCAATTAAGCCAATTACAAGAATGTATATAGATACATCTAATTTATTGGTTGCAACAAACATACCTGCAAGAAACAGCAGGTAATCTCCAGGGAGAAAAAATCCAAAAAATAAACCTGTTTCTGCAAATATTACAAATAGAAGTAAGTAGAAGCCTCCTTCACGAAGCAATTTTACAGGATCAATAAGATGTTGAAAATAGTCCCAGAACTCTTGCATAAAATCAATATGCGTAAAGCTACAACATTTATGTAATAATTTGGCCTAGAAAAGGTTAGATATGAAGCTTGGATATACCCCAAAAATAAGCGTAAGCATAGCTGAAAAACCAATTACAAAATTAAAGTAAGGTGATGATTGGATTTCAGATCGCTCGGCGGATTTAAAATACATCGCCACCACAACTTTTAAATAGTAGTAGATACCAATTACAGCATTGATCACTGCCATAACTACAAGCCAAACATGATATTCAGACAAGACGGTAGAGAACATCATGAACTTACCAATAAAACCGGCAGTTAGCGGTATGCCTGCAAGAGATAGCATGGCAATGGTAAGCGTGAAGGCGATAAAAGGATTTTGTCTTGCGAGGCCATTAAAACTTTCAAAATTATCAGATCCGGTTTGACGTTTAACAAGTATTAAAACTGCAAATGCGATAATGGAAGCTATTGAATAAGCAGCGGCATAGAGAACCACTGAATTAACAGAGTCTGGGCCCAAGGCAATTATGGCAAACATCAGGTAACCGGCATGCGAGATACTTGAAAAAGCCAGCATCCTTTTGAAACTATGTTGATATAATGCAGTAACATTCCCAATGAACAGGGTCAGTACAGATATGACAAGAAGAACCGGCATCCAAAAATCATGAAGCGGTGCAAAGCAGATCATGAACAAACGCAAGAAAGCTGCAAATCCGGCAGTCTTTACTGCGGTACTCATAAAGGCCGTTATGATTGTAGGGGAGCCCTCATAAACATCAGGGGTCCAAAAATGGAAAGGTGCGGCACCAACCTTAAAACTTAGGCCTATAATCATCAATATTAAACCGGTATAGAGTAAAGGAGAAATCTCAGCTGGATTTGAAATAACATAATTCTTAATCAGACCCAAATCGAAACTCCCAGTTGATCCATAAATGAAGGTAATTCCCATTAACAGAAATCCGGTGGAAAACGCACCGGTGAGAAAATACTTCAAGGCAGCCTCATTTGATTTATAATCATTTTTACGAATTCCGGCAAGAATGTAAAGGCTGACTGACATTATCTCAATGCCGATAAAAAGCATTGAAAGATTGTTGAAAGAAACCATCACCAGGATACCGACTAAAGCAAACAGCAAAATTGCATAATACTCGGCTACATTATCACTGATATGCTCAAAATAGTCCTTAGATATCAGTAAAATCAGCATAGTGGAAATGATTCCGATTGAAGTAAAGGCGACCGCAAAATTGTCAAAGTGCATCATTCCATCATAAATAGGGGCTGCGCCGGAATTCCACTCAAGTAGAGCCAAAATAAGTCCGGCGCCAAGACCAAGTAAACTCACAGGCAGCAAAGCATTTTTTGCCTTATATAAGCCCAGGTAAAGAACCAGAATGGCTAAAATGGAAAGGAGTATTAATGCGTTCATGCTTTTATTTAACTAATATTTTTTGATTTACCTGTTCTAACAGATTTACTACTGCAGCTTCTGAAATGTTAAGGATTGGTTGCGGATAAATCCCAATGAAGATTACCAAAATCGAAATAACGAACAAAACTGCTTTTTCAGTTCCATCGAGATCATTAATCACAGCAGTACTTGAGTGAACAGGACCAAGCATAACCTTCTGATACATGCTGAGCATATATACCGCACCAAAAATTATAGTTAACCCTGAGGCTATAGCAAGCCAGATCCCATGATTATATATTCCTATCAGCAGCAAGAATTCTCCAACGAAACCATTGGTTAGAGGTAAGGCTACGGTACCTAACAGTACGACCAGAAATGTGCAAGCTAAAAGGGGTGTAGGCTTGGCAATTCCTCCCATCTGGTTCATATCACGGGTATTCATCCTCCGTATAAGTATGTCAGCAATAAAAAACATCCCAACTACATTTATGCCATGATTCAACATTTGTATCATCGCACCTTGTAAACCTTGGAGATTCCAAACAAAAATACCCGCAGAAATAAGTCCGACGTGAGCAATTGATGAATAAGCAATCAGCCTTTTAATATCATTCTGAGTAAATGCTATGATTGAAGCATAGATGATTCCTACAACAGATAAGATTAAAGCAGTTTCTCCCCAATAATTAAAACCGATAGGAGCAACGGGAATCAACCACCGAATAACACCATAAATACCCATCTTCAGCATGATACCTGAGAGTAGCATCGTTCCGGCTGTTGGGGCTTCCGTATAGGTGTCAGGCTGCCAGGTATGAAATGGGAAAACCGGCATTTTGATTGCAAAAGCCAGAAAAAACGCCCAAAAAATCCAAGATTGAGTCACATTATCCAGATCAAGCTTATAAAACTCCAACAGATCATAACTATTACCGGGCGTTTGTAAATGCAGGTAAACAATTGCCAACAACATGAATAAACTTCCGGCTATGGTGTAGATAAAGAATTTTAAATTGACCTTTATCCGGTTCTCAGCTCCCCACAAGGCGCAGATGAAGTATACAGGAATCAATGCTATTTCCCATCCGATATAGAACAAAAATCCATCCAATGCAGTAAAAACGAGCAATAAGCCGCTCTGCATGAAAAATATAAGGGCATAAAAGGCATTTAGGTTCTTGATATCATGTTTGAAACTTGATAAAATAATGATTGATATCAATAGGTTAGTTAGTATCAAAAGTAAGAGACTAATCCCATCTACGCCAGCCTTAAAGTGTATTCCAAACTGTGGGATCCAGGGTATATCCACAAGGAACTGAGTACTGGCATCCGGAATAAAATTCACATACAGGTAAATGGTTATAAGTAATGGAACTAAAGAGAAGATCCCCGAGAGGCTCTTGGCAATGGATTTGCCAGACAACAGGATAATCAACGCAGCAATCAGCGGAATAAAAATTTGTAACAGTAAGATCTCCATTTAAATCGTTCTACTCCTTAAAATTAAATTTTATACATACTATAGACCAATAGGGCTAGAATTCCGGCAACCATCATGAAGATGTAAAATCCGACCATACCGGATTGAAGCAATCTTAAGGTTTTACTTGCCTCTAATGCTCCTTTTCCAAATCCATTCACTATTCCGTCAATACCAGCTTTATCTATTACTCTGAAAAATAATCCGGATAATACATTTAGAGGGCGGACAATAAGGCTATCATAGATTTCATCTATAAAAAATTTATTGTACGATAGACGTGCCAGACCCGTTCTACCCGTATTTTCATCTGCAGGTATATGGGCTTGTTTAACATAACGGTTATAGGCATACAACATTGCTAGGATAGCAAGCCCTACTGAAACTGCCATTATAATATACTCAGTGGTATGATCCAATGCCAGGTGCGAGGTTTTAGAAGCAGAAGCTTCAAAAACCGGAGCTAAGAACCCAGCTAACCAATGACTACCGCCAAAAACTGCCGGAATTCCAATAAAACCGCCCAAAGCTGAAAGAATGGCTAAAACGATTAAGGGTATGGTCATTGATCCTGGGGATTCATGCAGGTGACGCTCTTGCTCAGTGGTTCCACGGAATTTTCCGTTGAATGTCAAAAACATCATTCGAAACATGTAAAATGCTGTAAACATAGCTCCTATGAGTGCGACAAGCCAGAAAATCTTGTTGTTCTCATAAACATGCGCAAGAATTTCGTCTTTAGAAAAGAATCCTGAAAAAGGAGGAAGACCGGCAATTGCTATTGTTCCAATCATCATCGTTAAATAAGTAACAGGCAATCTCTTTTTCAGTCCGCCCATATTTCTCATATCTTGTTCATCACTCATGGCATGAATCACAGAACCTGCACCCAAGAAGAGTAAGGCCTTAAAAAATGCATGGGTAATCACATGAAAAAATGCACCGTTATAGGCTCCAACCCCAAGTCCAAGAAACATATAACCCAACTGAGATACCGTTGAATAGGCCAAAACTTTTTTAATATCAGTCTGGGTGAGGGCAATGGCAGCGGCCAGAAATAGTGTTGCAAGACCAATTATTGCCACTATCCCAAGTGTTTCAGGGGCAAGCGTAAATAGAATGTTAGAGCGGGCAATCATATAAATTCCGGCGGTTACCATTGTAGCGGCATGGATCAATGCTGAAACAGGAGTTGGACCGGCCATTGCATCAGGCAACCAAGTAAACAATGGAATCTGTGCAGATTTACCAATTGCTCCTACAAAAAGTAATGCTGTGATTAGAATCAGGGCCGAATCGCCGGAAATCATATTAGAAGCCTGTGGAAATACGCTGGAGAATTCAACACTATTAAACGTGTTGAAGATTAAGAAAACTGCAATCAAGAAGCCCAAATCACCTATACGGTTCATTACAAATGCTTTTTTTGCTGCACTTGCATAGGATGAATTACTAAACCAAAATCCAATAAGCAAATAAGAACATAAGCCTACACCCTCCCAACCAATAAACATTACTACATAGTTTGAACCAAGTACGAGTAGAAGCATGAAAAATATGAAGAGGTTGAGATAGGAAAAGAATTTAGCAAAACCTGCATCATGATGCATATATCCGGTAGAATATACATGAATCAGAAATCCAATTCCTGTAATAATCAAAAGCATCAATGAACTGAGCGGATCGACCAAAAAAGAAAAAGGAATGCTGATATTTCCTGCACTTATCCAATCGAAAACAGGGATAGTGAATGATTTTGTCTCTTCTGAAATAAGTTCAATAAATATACCCATGCTAACCGCAAAAGAAGCAAATACAGCCAGGCAACCTACAAAGCTTACTATGGTTTTAGGCAGAGAATTACGGCCTAATCCATTGATGAGGAAGCCCAATAGAGGAAATAATGGAACTATCCAGACTAAATTTATCATTATTATATGCTAATTTTCATTATTAAGTATCTTTCCAATTTCAGCATAGCCGAATAATCACCACTTAAGTTTATTCAAAATATTTACATCGGTTGAGTTGATATTCCTATAAATCATGACGATGATTGCCAAACCAATGGCTACTTCAGCAGCTGCCAATGCCATTATAAAAAATACAAATACCTGTCCCGAGGGATCGTTATGATGAACTGAAAATGCAATCAGTAAAAGGTTAACTGCATTTAGCATCAATTCAACTGACATAAAAATTACTATTGCATTTCTCCGAATCAGTACTCCTACGACACCAATAGCAAAAACGATAATGCTTAGCAATATGTAATGATTCAAAGGTACACCTTGTATAGCCTGAGTTAAATTTTCCATAATCTATACTTGCTTTATATCCTTTTTTGCCAATAAAACCGCTCCAATCATGGCAGAAAGTAAAAGGATTGATGAGATCTCAAAAGGTAACAGGAATTTGCTGAATAATACTTTTCCCAAATTCTTCACGAGCCCAAGATCCTGGGTTTGAAGAACCAGTGGATCAGAGGTATCTAAAGCCCTCAGCGATCCAACCAAGGTTATTATTAAGCACATACCCGCGATTACTCCTACCATTTTTAGGAGATTGGATTTTGAGCCGATAGAGCCCTCATTAAGATTAAGTAACATCAGCACAAAAAGGAATAAAACCATTATTGCCCCCATATATACGATGAAATTCACTATTGCCAGGAACTGTGCATTAAGCATGATATAGTGCAGGGTAAAGGTAAAGAATGTGACAATAAGGTATAGGACACTGTGTACGGGATTCTTGGAAAAAATCACCAATAGTGCGAAGAAAATTGTTAAAAAAGCAACAAAATAAAAAAGAGAAATACTCATTAATATGATATTTTAATCTTTGCTCCGAATTTGGGCAAAGGTATAATTTCTGCCGAATAAATTAGAAAGTCCGGCTGTCTCAACTCTAAAAATATTAGTCCTGCTGCAGCTTCAAAGGCTCTTCAACAAGCTTATCTTTACCATAAATAAAATCTTTTCTTAAATAATCTGCAGGTACAATCGGCCCGTCAAGATAGATTGCTTCTTTGGGACAAGCTTCTTCGCATAATCCGCAAAAAATACACCTCAGCATATTAATTTCATATACCGCTGCATATTTTTCTTCACGGTATAAAGCTTCTTCACCCTTCTGACGCTCAGCGGCAATCATAGTAATAGCTTCTGCCGGACAGGACAAAGCACAAAGCCCACATGCAGTACAACGTTCACGCCCTTCTTCGTCTCTTTTGAGTGAATGCATACCTCTCCAGTTCTCAGAAAATTCACGTTGAAACTCCGGATAGAAAACAGTTTCTTTCTTCTTGAACATATGCCTGAATGTTATAATCATCCCTTGAAAAATTGCCGGAAGATATAAACGCTCCCAGAAATTCATTGGTTTCTGCTCTAAAACTTTTTTCCTATTACTTAATGGTTCCATATACCCTAAATCTGTTAAAAAGGGGTTTATATTTTACTAATCAGTCGAATAAAGACTGCTTATAGTTTTTCAAAAATTGTAATTACGATTCCGGTAATTACGATGTTAGCTATGGCCAATGGAATTAGAATTTTCCATCCTAGATTCATTAACTGATCATACCTAAAGCGGGGTACCGTCCATCTAACCCACATAAACAAAAATATAAATGCAAATATCTTCAAGATTAGAACACCCATTCCGATGAACGGTCCAATAACCGACCCCGCCATCTCATTTACCCAATCCATACCAGGATAATTATATCCTCCGAAATACAAAGTAGACATTACCGCTGAAGCCAAAAACATGTTCAGGTATTCTGCGAACATATAAGCACCCATCTTAAAGCCTGAGTACTCAGTATGATAGCCACCAACAAGCTCGGTTTCACATTCAGGTAAGTCAAAAGGAGTACGATTAGTTTCAGCAAAAGAACAGACTAGGAAAATTAAAAATCCTAAGGGTTGGTAAAAAATATTCCAGTTTATGCCATGCTGTTGCTCAGCTATTTCCTTCATACTTAAGGTATTGGTAGACATAAGCAAGGCAATGATGGACAAGCCCATCGGAATTTCATAACTAATATTTTGGGAGGCGGCTCTTACTGCACCCATAAGTGAGAATTTATTATTTGAAGCCCAGCCGCCGATCATAATTCCATATACACCAAGCGACACTACCCCGAAAATATAAAGCATTCCAACATTGATATCCGTAATCTGCAGACTAACCATACGCCCGGCTATTTCTACATCCTGGCCCCAAGGGATTACGGCACTGCCAAGAAATGAAGTGAACAGCGCTAAAGATGGACCCAGAATAAAAAGTGCTGTACTCGACTCGGTAGGTATAATTTCTTCCTTAAAAAACATTTTTAATCCATCGGCAAGGGGCTGGAACATACCTCCCGGTCCAGCTCGATTCGGACCAACCCTGTCCTGCAGGAAACCGGCAATTTTTCTTTCGGCAAGGGTTGAATAGGCAGCAATAGTTAAACTAATCACAAATATGACTAGAATTAAAGCGAATTTCTCAATTATAAATGCAAGTTCCATCAGATTTTACTTGCTCTTTCAAATTCAACTTTATTTGCATCAATTAATTTCTTATTTTCTTTAATTACAGGTAAGGGAGTATATTCGTAGTGATTAGCGGATATTACTGAAGTCTTTGAAATTTGCCGAGGACCTTCAATAACCCAACTGCTGGTGTTTTTAGTTTCAAAACGACAGGTATTGCAAATAAAATCTTCTACCTCCCCAAACTGATCTTTACGCCCGGTAACTCTCAAAACCTCATCTCCTTTATACCAAAGTGTTACTTTACCTTTACAGCTGGGACAATCGCGATGAGCATCCACAGGTTTTGTAAACCAAACCCTATTCTTGAAACGAAATGTTTTGTCGGTTAAGGCTCCGACCGGACAAACATCAATTACATTTCCGGAAAAATCGTTATCGATAGCTTTTTCTATGTAGGTTGAAATTTCAGAGGCATCTCCACGGCCCAAAATACCATGCAGGCGGTTATCAGTAATTTGGTTTGCTACATAAACACACCTGTAACATAAAATACAGCGGGTCATGTGTAACTGGATTTTATCGCCTAAATCAATTTTTTCAAAAGTCCGACGTACAAATTCATATCTTGAATTGCCAACCCCATGTTCAAAAGATAAATCCTGCAAATGACATTCTCCAGCCTGATCACATATAGGACAATCCAGTGGATGATTAATCAATAGGATTTCAACTACTCCCTTCCTGGCTTCAATTACTTCAGGAGAAGTAATGTTTTGAACTTCCATTCCATCCATTACCCCGGTACGGCATGAAGCGACCAGTTTTGGCATGGGGCGTGGATCCTTTTCAGAGCCCTTACTTACTTTAACCAGACAGGTTCTACATTTCCCGCCACTTCCTTCGAGTTTAGAATAATAACACATAGCCGGAGGTACAATATCTCCACCAATCTGCCGTGCAGCATTGAGGATCCTTGTACCCGGTTCTACTTCAACCGTGATTCCATCTATGGTAACCTTAACTTTATCGCTCATTTTCAAAGATTATATTTTTTTAATTTTGACCGACCACTTCCTCAAATTTTGGAAGAGGGTTTGCATAATTTGCAATGCCATAATTTCGCTCCAGGGCTTCTTTCGGATGTGTAACATGCCATTCAAATTCATCACGGAAATGACGAATTGCACTTGCAACAGGCCATGCTGCTGCATCCCCTAATGGGCAAATTGTATTTCCTTCAATTTTCTTAGAAACATCAACCAAAAGATCAATATCACTCATTTTTCCATGACCATATTCCAAGCGATGAAGTACTTTTTCCATCCATCCGGTACCTTCACGACATGGGGAGCATTGTCCGCAACTTTCATGATGATAGAAACGAGAAAAATTCCAGGTATTTCTTACGATGCATTGATCTTCATCAAATGCTATAAAACCACCGGATCCTAACATTGATCCTGTTTGAAAGCCTCCGTCGGCAAGGGATTCATAGCTCATCAGACGGGGCTGACCATTTATAGTATTTAAAATCAGATTTGCCGGTAGAATTGGTACCGAAGAACCTCCTGCAACTACAGCTTTCAGTTTTTTTCCGTTTGCTATACCACCGCAATATTCATCAGAATAGATAAATTCCTCAACCGGTAAACCTAACTCTATTTCATAAACCCCGGGCTTATTCAGATTTCCGGAAGCAGAAATCAGCTTTGTGCCCGTACTTCGACCAATGCCTACCTGAGCATAACCCTCTCCACCATCATTAATAATGGGTACTACTGCCGCAATTGTTTCTACGTTATTGACTACAGTAGGACAAGCCCAAACACCTGAAATCGCTGGAAAAGGAGGCTTGATTCTAGGATTTCCTCGTTTTCCTTCCAATGATTCTATTAATGCGGTCTCTTCCCCACAAATATATGCTCCACCACCGGGATGAACATATAACTCAAGGTCATAGCCGGAACCCAAAATATTTTTCCCCAGGAATCCGGCATTTTTTGCTTCTGCAATAGCACGTTCCAAAATTCTGATCTGGGGCATCATTTCACCACGCACATAGATATAGGATGTTTTTGCACCCAACGCAAAACTTGCAACAATCATTCCTTCAATTAATAAATGAGGAATATGGGTCATCAAATAACGATCCTTAAATGTGCCGGGTTCAGACTCATCCGCATTACAAACCAGGTAGCGTTCACGGCCCTCAGGCTTGGCTAAAAAACTCCATTTCATACCTGTCGGAAAGCCGGCTCCGCCCCGTCCGCGCAGGCCTGAAGTTTTCACTTCTTCAACCACGGCTTCAGGAGTCATGGTTTTTAAGGCCTTTTCCACAGAACGATAGCCACCATTCTGACGATAAACATCGAAAGAATGAATTCCGGGTACATTAATATTCTCTAATAATAACTTGCGTGCCATATTAATACTGATAGTAGATGGGATTTAAGGAAAAAAGACCTGCTGTTAAACAGCTCTGAAAATTCTTTTAGTGTCCTTTCTCCTTGCTCACATCTCATTGCTCATAACTTATTCCTTAAAGTTTCAATCAATTTATCCACGCTTTCCTCGGTCAGATTCTCATAAAAAGTATATTCCGGACCAATTTGAAGGACTGGAGCCATCCCACAAGCGGCCAAACACTCAACGCCTCTCCAGCTGAACATACCATCCTGAGTGATTTCACCTTCTTTAACGCCTAAGGTTTTTTCAATATGGGCCATAATCTTTTCGGCACCAACCAGACAGCAGGGTCCTGTACGACAAACCTCCAGAACATATTTCCCTTGCGGACGAAGAAAAAACATGGTATAAAATGTGGCCACTTCATAAACCTCTATTGGTTTAATTTGAAGGTAGTCGGCAACCTTGTCCATTGCCTCTGGACTTACCCAGCCGTATTCTGCCTGAACCAGATGAAGAACCGGCAATAAAGCTGATTTTTGTTTTCCTTGCGGATAACGTGTTACAATCTCATCAAACTGTTTTACAAGTTCTGATGAAAATTCAATTTCCTTATGTTCAGTTACACTAAGCATCTAATTCTCCTGCGATTACATTCAAGCTACTCATATTAATAATTGCATCAGACAACAACATTCCTGCACTCATCGGTGCATACATCTGGTAGTTAATAAAACTTGGTCTTCTAAAATGCAGACGATAAGGAGAGCGCCCCCCATCATTAACCAAATAAAAACCAAGTTCCCCATTACCACCCTCAACGGCATGATATACTTCAGTTTTGGGAGTATCAATCTCACCCATTACAATTTTGAAATGGTAGATCAAAGCCTCCATACTATTATAGACTTCTTCTTTGGGTGGCAAGTAAAACTCAGGTACATCGGCATGGAAAATACCTTTTGGCTCATTCTTTATTTTTTCTAATGCCTGTTCAATGATTCGCAAACTCTGCCACATCTCTTCATTACGCACAATAAAACGATCATAAACATCTCCGGTGGTCCCTACAGGAATATCAAAATCAAAATCCTGATAGGACGAATAGGGCTCATTGACTCTTACATCATAATCTATTCCGGTTGCCCGTAAAATTGGCCCACTCCAGCTATAATTCAATGCCGTTTCAGGATCAACAGCTGCAACCCCTGAAGTGCGTTCAATAAAAATTCTATTTCGGTTAAATAAGGTTTCGAATTCCTTTAGAATAGGAGGGAATTTTACCAGAAATTTTTTGATTTTTTCAAAGGCTATATCATTAAAATCACGTTCAAAACCACCAATACGACCTATGTTAGTTGTGAGACGCGCCCCACAAATTTCTTCGTAAATCTCATAAATATGCTCGCGTTCTTGCATCAAATACAGGAAGCCTGAAAATGCACCCGTATCAACTCCCAGAATTCCATTACAAATTAAATGGTCAGAAATACGGGCGAGTTCCATCACAATAACTCGGAGGTAATCAACTCGTTTGGGAGTTTCTATTCCAAGTAATTTTTCTACTGTCATATGCCATCCCATGTTATTGATAGGCGATGAACAATAGTTTAAACGATCGGTAAGTGGCGTAATCTGATAAAATGGACGATGTTCAGCAATTTTTTCAAACGCACGGTGAATATACCCGATAGTTGAAACCCCACTTATAATCCGTTCTCCATCCATTTCCAGGACATTTTGAAAAACCCCATGCGTTGCAGGATGGGTAGGTCCAAGGTTTAACACGAACGTTTCCTTCTGAGGGTCGTTATCTGTGAATATGGGTTGATTCATCATCTTCCGAAGAAATAATCCTTTTTATCTACTCGATTGGGGTCTTCTAAAGGATGCTCTCTTCGCATCGGGAATACCTCCATTTCGTCAACATTTAAAATTCTTGCCAAATTAGGATGACCATCGAAAATAATTCCAAAAAAGTCGTAGGTTTCTCGTTCCATCCAATTTGCACCTTCCCATAGAGTCGTCGCGCTTGGAACATGAGGTGTATCCCCATCTAAAAATACTTTTATCCTGACCCGTATATTATTCGAAAGGCTATGTATATGATATATTACCCCAAAGGAGCGCTCTTGCTCGGGATAGTGTATGCCTGTAATATCGGTCAAATAATTAAATCTCAGCACCTTATCCTCTTTAAGAAAACGAAGCACTTCACTGATATTTTCAGCCGATGTTTCAAAGGTCAATAAACCATAGGGCTCAGTGGGAACTGATATTTTTCCTCCAAAAGCCGCTGTTATGCTTTGTATTACTTGCTGATTATTAAGTTTGCCCATTACTGGATTCCGTATCTTTGTAACAACTCTTTATATTCTGGTGAGTCTCTTCTACGAAGCGACTCGTTTTTGACTAGTTCTTGAATTTTATTGAAGCCATCAATAATGGCCTCCGGCCTTGGCGGACATCCCGGTACATAAACATCAACGGGTATGATTTCGTCGATCCCCTGCATTACTGAGTAAGTATCAAATATCCCACCGCTACTGGCACATGCCCCTACTGCAATTACCCAGCGTGGTTCTGCCATTTGAAGATAAACCTGCTTCAGAACAGGCCCCATTTTTTTTGCTATTGTACCCATTACCATTAATAGGTCGGCTTGCCTTGGTGAGAAACTGGGTCTCTCGGATCCAAATCGTGCAAAATCATAATGTGAGCCCATTGTTGCCATGAACTCAATACCACAACATGAGGTTGCGAAAGGCAAAGGCCACAACGAATGAGACCTGGCCAATCCAACTACTTTGTCCATAGAGGTAGCAAAAAAACCTGAACCTTCTATTCCCGGAGGTGCTTCAACTAAATTTACTTCACTCATAACTTTTCAAAAGAAAAAGCTCAAATCAGAAATATCTAAAATGAGCTCAAATTTAAGAAATTTAATGTTTTCAATCGTTTAAACCATTATTTAGAAACAGTCTAAACTCTATTCCCAGTCCAATGCCTTTTTCTTTACTATATAAATAAAGCCAAGCAGAAGTGTACCCATAAACACAAACATTTCGAGCAGGCCATTTACGCCAAAATCGCGAAAATTAACCGCCCAAGGATACATGAAAATAACTTCTATATCAAAAAGAACGAAAAGAATAGCCACTAAAAAATACTTGATGGAAAATGGCTGGCGAGCATTGCCTATAGACTTAATACCCGATTCAAAGGCAACCAGTTTATCTTTTGTTTTACGATTAGGTCCAGCCAAATGGGTAATCGTCATTGTTAACCCTACAAAACCCAGTGCAATGAGCATCTGAAAAATAATAGGAAGATAATTTATGGCTGTACTTTGTGCTTCCATTTTTAAATTTTATGGCGCAAATATAAAAAAATAGAAGTCCTTAAACAATGTTTAAGGACTTCTATTAAAATATTATCGAAATTATTACTTACTCCCGTCTATTGCTTTCACAGCCTGTGTTGCGGTGACATTAGCAGGGTCTAGTGCCAATACCTTGTCGAAATATTCTTTTGCCTTCACGTTGTCACCATCTTTTCTTGCGGCAACAGAACCCAGGTAATTATAAGCCTCGATAAGACCCGGCGTACTTTTAGATGCAAGTTCCGGCTTTTCAACAGTCACCACATCTATGTATTTGGAATAAAATGGAACAGCAAGTCCCTGACTATCATTTTCATCATCTAACAATCGGTTGATACGACCTCTGTATTGCCAACCAATCTGTGTGGTTGGAGCCCGCTGAACCAGATAACTGAAAGCGGAATCTGCTTTTACCAATAAATCTTTCTCAGGATTCATATTTGCGGCTTTCAATGAACCATATTGAAAATAGTACGATGAACCTAAATAATAGTAATCAAGGAGGGCACGTTCAGGATTAATGATAGAAATCTCATATGCTTTGGCCGCATCCACATATTTCTTAGCTTTAAATAGAGCAAGGCCAATTTCACTCATCACAGCAGCATTAGTTGAATCCATTTGGACAGCTTTCGTGATGTTGACCATTCCCTCCGCAAGCATGGAGGTATCTTTCATCTGGGCTCTTCCAAGATATAGGTAGTCCTGAGAAATCAAACGAGTAGGTTCAACTTTAGATATAAACTCTTTAAGTGCTTGTGCACTGGATGAAAAATTACCATTCTCAAATGCAGAATACGCAAGATAACGTAATACCCTTGGATTAACTTTGTCAAGCTTTGCCATTTCATTAGCTTCAGCCTCCAATGCTTTGAAATCTTTTGCCAGGAACAAAAAGTCAGCATGACGTAACCTTGAATCTAAAGAACGGTCGGTAAGATCCATGTATTTTTCATAGAACTGAAGTGCCTGTTGAATACGACCGGCATACTCTCTTTGTGAAGTCCATGCCCAGCCGAAATAAGTTTCAGCTAATTCGCGGTAAGCAGGACCATAAGTCTGATCAATTGCGATCACACTATTAAATTCCTCGATTGCTTCAGGGTAGGCTTTAGATAACTTATTGATCTTACCTAATTCTACCTTCGATCTTAAAAAGGTTTTATCAAGTTCGAACGCACTTCGATAGGCGCTGAATGCTTCCCCATTTTTTTGTTGTTCACGATAGGCATCTCCCAATACCAGATAAAGCTGGGCATCTTTATCATTTAATAGTTTAGATTTCTCCAGATAAACCAAGCCTTCTGTTATCATAGGAACCGGAGCATGAACATAGGCACGACCAATATAGAGGTCAGTTGCATGATCTTTCTTCTTTGTCAGACTGATAGCCTTATCAAAATTAGCTTTCGGGTTACCCTTTTTGGCTAAGTCAACAGCACCAAGACCGACATAATTTAATGCATACTCATCATTTGCAGCAATACCTTTACTGAATGTTGTCTTCGCTGAGTCGATAAAATCTGGTCGGAGATATATCGGACTTGTAGTTAAATACAGATTACCGAGAAAGAAAAAGTTCTCAGCAATGGTAGGCTGAGCACTGGTTAGGTTGTTCAAAATAGCCTTTCCTTTTTGGTACTGTTCTGCATCAATTGCTTTACGTGCGTCAGCTAAACTCTGAGCAAAGACTGCTGAACCAACTAATATCAACCCCAAGGTTATTTTTACTGCCTTGTTCATCATGTTACAATTTTGATTTAGTTTACAATATTTATCTCCCGTGAAGGAATGCTGTCAGGTAATAGTCCGGATTTAAGTACAACCCTTTGTCCACGTTCACCTGCAATGAATGAGGAGAAACCGGTGCCTAAACCTGCACCACCTTCACAGTTAATTATGTATAATGACCTTGTCAAAGGATATAATCCCAATGCAATGTCGTTTTGAGTAGGTTTATAAAAGGCGTCTGATCCTCCTTTTGCCTCCAAATTTTTTACTCCCAATATTTTCAAACCTTCAACTATCCCCTCTAAATCAGTTGGAGGCTGTACCATCCAGTTGACACCCACAACACCAATGGTTCCCGGATTATCATGCACATACCTGATTACCTCAGCGTTAGACTTAAGTGCATAAACACCCATTTCAGGAAGCTCTTCAACTCCTGCAAGTTCTTTGAAGTATCTCACTGTGCTTGAATTCGCATTGTCAAACACTAAACTTTTAATGGCCGAACCGGAACCTTTCAATACTTGAATGATATCCTGAACAAGAA
>VGGW01000050.1 GCA_016868395.1 Bacteroidota bacterium
TTTAAATGCTTCAACACAAAATGTTCAGATTAGTGTTGATGCCACTTACGCGTCATTTGAGGCAACCAAATTAAAAAATGAACCTGAGAGAGCACGACCGGTTTATGAAAAGGCTAAAATGGCAAGTTCTTACACCAGTGAACTGACCACTTATGTTGAAGGTCTCCAAAAGCTATTTGAAACCGAGGGTGGTGGATATAATGAGGCAACAGGAGATATCAGTAAACGAGATAATCTTGATATTTCACCACGATTGATGATTAATGAGCCACGTGCTACGGTTCTGAAGAATAAAATCAATGAAACACGTGAGAAATTAATTTCTCTGTTGGACGAAAAAGAGCGAAAGAATGTAAGCTTTTCTTTGGAAGCTAAAGACCCTGCCAGCCTGGCCGGAGTGAGTAAAAGTTGGGAGCAATCTAATTTTGGAGATGGAATCCCTCTTACCGCGGCTTTAACTGCCTTGGCAAAGATAAAAGCCGATACAAAGAATGCTGAAGCGGAAGTGGTAAAGAAAATTCTTGGACAAATGGATGTTGCGGTTGTTAACCTTGATCAATTTGCCGCAGTGGCAGTTGCTCCAACTTCTTATTTGATTGCAGGCCAACCGTACACTGCCGAAGTTTTTCTCACTGCATCAGACTCAAAATCAAGTCCGGAGATATCGGTTGGAGGTTCCAGGTTACAGTTGAAAGATGGTAAAGGAACATATACCGTGAATACCTCCACTGAAGGAATTTTCAGTTGGACAGGCACCGTACGTGTCAAGCAAACAGATGGTACAGTAAAAACGTACACTACCAGTGAGCAAAAATATCAGGTTGCCCGCCCATCTGCAGTTGTTTCTCCCGACAAAATGAATGTATTTTATGTAGGAGTTCCAAACCCGGTTTCGGTATCAGCACCCGGTATTTCTAAGGAGAATTTAGTGGTTACCATGAGTGGGGGAACGATATCTGGATCCAACGGCAAATACGTTGTAACGGTAACGAGTCCGGGTACGACGGCCAAGATCAATGTAGCTGCAAATGTAAGTGGTAAAGTTCAGAATATTGGTTCAAGTGATTTCAGAGTGAAACGTATTCCTGATCCAAAAGCGAAATTTGCCGGCAAGACCGGGGGATCTTTGAGCTCTGTAGTGATAAAGTCTCAAAATTCAATCTTTGCTATTCTTGAAGGCTTCGATTTTGATGCCAAATTTAATGTAACTCGTTTTAGTTTAGTGATTGCAAAGCCTCGTGCCGATGTCGTAGTTTTACAGGCAAATGGAAATAATTTCAGTTCCCAAATGAGTGCAGCCATTGCTGCAATTACTCCGGGTACCCGGGTTATATTTGATGATATTGTTGCTGTTGGTCCTGATGGTACTCAACGCCAGCTTGACCCAATGGCTTTTAAAGCAAATTAATAGTATGAAAAAAATATTTTTTGTCCTGATTTTGGTAACTGGTGCTCTTCAATTGATGGCACAGGCACCTAATTTAACCAATGATATTAAACCTAAATCGGCAGAAAAACCTGTAGATGGTTATTATCAAAAGACAAATATTTTAAGTGCCAAAGTTGCTCCGTATGCAAATTTGAGAGAGTCAGACGTAATGTACAGTAAACGTGTATGGAGAGAAATTGATGTTCGCGATAAGGTTAACATGATTTTTGCTTCTCCCAAAACCAGATTGATCACCATTTTAACGGATGCAATCATAGCTGGTGAATTAACTGCTTATGATGCAAGCAGCACTAAAGATGATGTCGGTGGGGATGAATTTAATGTAGTTTTGAAACCTGAACAGGCTATGGCCAAGTTTGCTGATAGTGTTTTGGTTCCTACTTTTGATAAGGATGGTAATCAAATTGGCACTGTAGTGAAAGCCGGGGAGTTCAACCCGGATAGTATTTTGAAGTTTCGCATCAAGGAGGATTGGATATTCGATAAACAGCGTTCTGTTTTTGAACCCCGAATTATTGGCATAGCTCCGATGATCCGCATTTCTGCTGCCGGACAATCTTTTGATGAACAACCTGCATTCTGGATTTATTTTCCGGAAGTTCGACACTTACTCGTCACCAAACCTGCGGTTAATAGAAACAATGATGCTACCGGACTAAGTTTCGATGATTTATTTATGAAGCGCTTGTTTGCCAGTTATATTGTGAAGGAGTCAAATCCAGAAGACTTACGTATAAAAGACTATGCCGTCGGTATTGAAAAGCTTTATGAATCTGAGCGGGTGAAAAAGGCTCTCATGGATTTTGAACATGACCTTTGGTCATTCTAAGGGGAGTCAAATGATATTTCATGTGCGCCTGCTGGGTTCAAACCCAGTAGGCGTATTTATTTAAAGTATTCTAATAATGCAGAAGCCTGACTATGATTCAATACTTCCATCAGCTCTGTCTCTGTGGCTTCTTTAATTTTTTTTACAGACTTAAAATTTCTAAGTAATTTTTCAGCAGATGTTTTTCCAATTCCGGGGATGCGTTCAAGTTCACTTGCAAGAGTAGCAATGGTTCGTTTTTTTCTGTGAAATGTAATTCCGAAACGATGAGCCTCATCCCTCAACTGTTGAATAATTTTTAATGTTTCCGACTTTTTATCCAGGTACAATGGATACTGATCTCCGGGATAATAAATTTCTTCAAGTCGTTTAGCAATACCAATAATGGATACCTGCTTATCTATTCCCAACAATTTTAAGCTCTTGATAGCAGATGAAAGCTGTCCTTTGCCTCCGTCAATGACAATCAATTGAGGTAAATTTTGCCCTTCTTCAAGCATTCTCTTGTATCTTCTGAAAACAGCTTCTGCCATAGTAGCAAAATCATCAGGCCCTTCAACCGTTTTTACGTTAAAATGCCTGTAATCTTTCTTGGATGGTCTGGCATTTTTAAACACAACAATCGCTGATACCGGAAATTTCCCCTGAAAATTGGAATTATCAAAGCATTCAATATGTGCTGGCAACTGATTTAAACGCAGATCTTTCATCATCTGATTCAACAATCTGTCGGTTTTTAATCCCGGGTTCAGTTTTTCATATTGATCTAATTTATCACGTTTGAAATGAGCCACATTTTTTTGAGATAGCTCCAATAATTTCCTTTTCTCACCCGCTTTTGGAACAGTTAATTTTATCGCAGGATCCGGAAGATCAAGCTCAAACGGGATAATAATTTCTTTTGAATGGCTTTTAAACCTAGCCCGGAATTCTGTTATGGCCATGCTCAGCAGCTCTTCATCAGATTCATCAAGCCGTTTTTTCATTTCCAGTGTTTGAGTTTGAATAACTGTACCATTCATTACTTTCAGAAAGTTTACAAAAGCATGTTTATCATCTGTAGCGATACTGAAAACATCCACATCGGTTATGGATGAGTTAACGATGGTTGATTTGCTCTGGTAATTATCAAGCATTTCCAGTTTTTGCTTTAAAATATGTGCAAGTTCAAAGTTTAGACTGCTTATTGAATCCTCAAGCTGATGTTTCAGTCTTCTAATTACAGAACCGGTTTTTCCATTGAGTATTTCTTTAATCTCTGTGATACATTGATTATAATCATCTTCCGTTTGATAAGCCTGGCATGGCCCTTTGCAGTTTCCAATCTGAAATTCCAGACAAACTCTAAATTTTCCGGAATGAATATTTTCGTAAGTTAATGGCAAAGTGCAAGTCCTCAAGGAATAGATCTCCTTGATCATCCCTAAAATGGCATGCATCATTCCAACAGAAGCATAAGGCCCAAAATAAGTAGAACCATCCCTAACCATTCGCCTGGTCCAGAAAATACGAGGAAATTTTTCATTTTTGATGATGATCCATGGGTAGGTTTTATCATCCTTAAGCAGGATGTTATACCTTGGCTGATGTTTCTTGATGAGACTATTTTCAAGTAACCAAGCATCAATTTCGGTATCAACAATCGTGAAGGTGATATTCCTGATCTTACTTACCAGGATTCGGGTTTTGGCATTAACCCTATAATTATCGTGGTTAAAATAAGATGCTACCCTGTTTTTTAGATTTTTCGCTTTTCCAATGTATATCAATTCTTCCGCCTCCGACCAAAATTGGTAAACACCGGGCTTTTGAGGGATATTTTTTAATACAGGCCTTGGATCAAATTCTTTCATATTTTATAAACAGCACACACACTTAATAATTGCCAAGCTAACATTGAAGAAAAACATCTTTAATTAATCAGAATCCGAGCTTTTTATCCTGCTCACTCACTCCTGATTGTTGTTTTGAATATTCATTGCAATCAATAATAGTCGTTATCCCTCCTTTAGGAGGAATAAAATCACCTTGACTGTATTTTAATGTCTGATCTGCATATACCTTTTGCATGTACAATGCAAAAATTGGCAATGCAGTATTTGCTCCTTCTCCAAAACTGGTTGTACTAAAATGGATGGCTCTATCTTCAGCACCTGTCCATACTCCGGTTACCAGTTCAGGGGTAATACCCATAAACCAGCCATCTGAATTATTTTGAGTAGTGCCGGTTTTACCTCCAATTGGATTGTTAAGTTTATATTTCCAACCCAATCTGGCACCGGTACCTTCTCTGACAACAGCTTTTAACATATCTGTCATGATATAGGCTGTCTGCTCATCTAAAACAACTTTTATTTTCGGACGACGTTCGTAAATGATATTGCCATTTTTATCCGCTATTCGTAAAAGATAAATAGGCTCCGTCCAAATTCCATGATTAACAAAAACGGAATAAGCCCCAACCATGTCATAGACCGATGCATCGAAGGATCCAAGACAAATCGATGGCACTGCCGGCACATCACTGCTGATGCCCATGTTTTTGGTTAAGGTAGCAACCGCTGTCTGACCAACCTGTTTCATCATGTAGGCAGTAATGTAATTTTGTGAATTTGCTAACGCTTTTTTTAAGGTCAGCGTTCCGGGTATAGGCTTATAAGCCTTTGGATACCAGGTTGTACCATCCCCGGCATCAATACCAACGGGCTCATTAGGTACCGTGTAGCATGGGGAATATCCCCCATTCCCAATGGCAACTGCATACGTAAAAGGTTTGGCTGTCGATCCAACTTGCCGAGTCCCCATTTTTACCTGGTCATATTTAAAATGCGTGTAATTTATTCCGCCTACCCAAGCACGAACATACCCGGTTTGTGGTTCCATTGACATTAGAGCATTGCGAAGCATCAATTTGTAATATTTAATCGAATCTATCGGTCTCATGATCGTATCAATTTCACCCCTCCAGCTAAAAATTGTCATAGAGGCAGGAGTTCTGAAATTTTCAAGAATTTCCTCTTCAGTTTTACCTTCAGATTTTAATGCCTGGTAACGATCTGAACGGCGCATACCCTGGCTAATCAATAGTTTAGCTTCAGGTATGTTAAAAGGGTCGCGACCCTTCCAGGAATCATTGAACTGCACCTGAAGTATTTTTAGATATTCTTTTTGTGAGTTTTCTGCATACTTCTGCATCCGGGAATTTATGGTAGTATAAATCTTGAGACCATCTCTGTCTAAATCATAAGGGGTTCCATCGGCTTTGAAGATCGAATTTTCTTCCAGTGTTTGTTGTATATCTTTCTTGAGAACCGCTCTGAAATAAGGCGCATAGCCCTCATTATGGTCTGAGGGATTGAAGGCGAGTGCTATCGGAGTGCTTTTGAGTTGTTCTAATTCATTATCGCTTAGGTAATTCGCCTTGTGCATATTCTCCAAAACTGTATTTCTACGTCGCAGAGCCCGTTCAGGATTACGATGGGGATTATACAGTGAAGGCCCTTTAAGCATCCCAATCAGAATGGCAGCCTGTTCGGGTTTGAGTTTATCAGGCGTGGTACTAAAATAGGTTCTTGCAGCTGATTTGATCCCGAATGTATTATAAGAGCCGAAATCTACCGTGTTAAGATACATCGTCAAGATCTCCTCTTTGGTGTATTGTCTCTCTAATTTTACTGCAACAATTAGTTCTTGCGACTTTTGAATTAATCGTTTGGTAAAATTCCTGGATCTTCCTTCCTTTGAGAACAGATTTAAAGCAAGCTGTTGGGTAATGGTACTTGCTCCCTGTCTTTTCCCTGCCAGATTATAGAAAATAACCGTAAAAGTACGTTTAAAATCAATCCCAGAATGGCTGTAAAAGCGAATATCCTCTGTTGCAATCAGAGCATTAATAACATTGGGAGAAATCTCGTCATAGCGAACATTCGAGCGATTCTGTACATAATAAGTACCTAATACAACATCATCACTGGAAATCACTTCAGAAGCCTGATAGCTTTTGGGATTTTCAAGCATGCGGAGGTCAGGGAGTTTCCCGAATAATCCTAAGCCTATACTGAAAATCAGAATAGCCCCAAATGCAATTAATCCCAGGATCCACTTCCAGAAAAGGATGGTATAGCGATTGATGTCTTGCTGTGTCAGCTTGGCACTCATAAAAGGATTGTATTAATAATTCTTTTTGTAATACTCAAGATAAAGCTCGAGTGTTTCTTTGTTTGTAATTTTTTCAAGATTCTCGGAAGTGATGATAAAGTTATCATATTTGCCGGCAGGTATCTTCATAATTTGTCTCATCAGAGGTCCAATCTTACTAAAATAAGTCACTGCAGCAGCTTTTCCTTCAAACGGGCCTACAAATATTAATTGATTTTGGTCAGCAATCGGTTTTAATTGATGTCTTATGGGAGATCCAGGTAGGTTGGCCCTGTTAAATTGACCAATTCCAAAACGGGATGAGCTCAAATTTATCGAGGGATCTGAAACATTTACCACGAAATAATGGACACCTGTATCGGCCTCCTTAAATAGATTATTGACTGTTTCGGGCACTGGAATTTGTTTTTCAGCCTGATCATTTTTTCCCCGAACCGGCTCATTTCTTACCGCAGTTTTTAATACTGTCTGATTATTTTTTTCCGGAACAGGCTCATTGCCCTGTGCAACTGCCTTATTCGTTATCGGAGCCTGTTCAACTTCAGGTTCTTGAAAAAATCTATTTTTGAGATTTTGTTCACTAAGAGCCACACTTCGTTCCGACATGGCAATCCTGTTTGAATCAATAAAGCTTAAGTGTTGTTTAATAAGTGGAACAATAATTTTTTCGTCAGGGAAATCTTGCACAATTTTAATGAAAGCATTTTCAAGTCCGGGAAGTTTCTGAGTATGACCAATAGCCAATGCATTTAAGTAAGCCAGTTGCGCCGGTACATTTTTAATCGCCATCCTTTCTTGGTATTTTCCTATTGCCTTAAGTACTTCTGAATAATTATTATTTACAAAAAGATCATAAATGTCGTTATAGAGCCGATTAAATTTGGACTCCTCCTCATCTTGTTTTTGACTGAAGTTAGGATCCATAATTATTTTCGCAAAAGGAGAGTCTGGGTACAGGCTCAGAAGTAAATTTTTATATTCATTCGAGCGCTTCGTATCAACCGTACTGTACAGCCTGTATAGATTATAATAAACGGCAAGTTTATTTTTATTTTCAGGAAAGCGCTTTAATAAACCTTCGTAGGTTTTAACTGCCTCAGCTGTATCGGCAGCAATGTCGCGGTAATAATTACCTATATCATACAAAGCTGTTGCAATATTCTGATTTGACTCAGCCAATTTTGTGGCAGTAATCGGAACTGAAGCGAGATATTCCTGTATTTTTGTCTCGATATCAGGATCGTTTTTTAATTCCTGAATTGCTGAAAATGGATTGGCTGCATTACCCGGTTCGGGGAGAAGAGTGACAGGTATTTCAGATGCTGACCTTTGACTACGTCTCCAATTATCTTCCAACTTTCTAGTTCCCCAACGCTTTTTAAACTCAATTATTCCCTGACTTAATGCCGCGGAATTATTAAAATAAAATCTGGTATCTCTGAAGTTAGTAGAGGATGGGAGTTTGGATAATGAATTATTGCCGGCATCAGTTATACCGATATTCAATTTGACTTTTTCCTCCTCAGCCAAAATGGTTTTTCTAATTCGTTCAGTTCGCTCCGAATCAGATAATTGAGCCAACATTTGAAGCGTATCTTCTCTGGCGATAATTTTTAAGTTGTTCGCTAATAAATCGAGATTATCAGCTTTTTTTTGTATCAATTGATAATCAGGGTAAGTTTTGGGTAGACTGATTAAGGTACTGTCATAATAGTTCTTTGACCTTAAGAAATCGGATTGACTAAAGTAAATTTCGGCAAGTTCAAGGTAAGCTAAACCCTTCAAATTAACATTTTTTGTATTTTTTGAAATGGCTTGATTAAAGTTCTCAATTGCTTTATTCAAATTATTGATCTTTAAATAACTCTTTGCAATCTCAAAATAGACCTGATCTAATAAATCTCTGTTCTTATCATCTTTAAGAAGTGACGTAATCTCTCTGGTTCTTCCGGTGGTATCACCACTAAATTCGCTCTCCAGATTTATCCGACTTAAATTTGCATTGAATGCCATATCAAATGGGGCATTGCTTTTTATAACTTTTGAATAATTTGAAAATGCAGCTTTGGGATTATTATTAGTTTCATACAGTTGTGCCAAGAGGAATGTCCAGCGAATCCGCTTTTGTTTACTCCTAACCGTTTTAATCGCCTTTTCCAGCAATTTAATGGCCTCTTCATCTTGCTTTGCATAGATGTAAAGCTGAGCACGAGTGGCATAAATATCTGCAACCGATTTTTTTTCAGTTGCTATTGCGCTTATTGCTGTATCAAGTGTGCTCTCGGCTTCTTTTAGCCTCTCAGATTCAATTAATGACCTAGCCTTCCATGCCAGTGCTTCCTGCTTCAAGCCTTTCTCCAGAGGATAATTTGTATATACGTAGTTAAAAAATTCAACAGAGTTAAAAAAATTAGCCTTTAGATGATTGGCTTTGCCGATTAAAAGATAAGCATCATCTACAAACTTGCTTAATGATTTTTCATTAGCTAAGGTATTTGCCTTGAATATCGCCTGATCCAAATTTTTTATTTCGGATTCAGAAAGAATCTCATTAGGCTCTTTGTAAACAGAAATCAGACGATCATAATCATCAGCGTAATTCAGCTGTATATTTTTTTCACTCAGATTGATCAGTTCTTTGGCATTATAAAGAATGTTATAACGTGCCGTTAAGTTTTGCATGCCCTTACTGGCTACCGTTTCTTTTTGTGAGCTGCATGAAATCAGGCAAAGACAAATAAAAGAGCTAAGGATTATAAAACGAAATGATTTGAAAATGGTTGAATCCAATTTATTCTTGCTTGTAATGTATAACAGAATTTTTGCAAAGATATTTTATCATAATTGATTTGTTATATTAAATATAAACTCTTTCTGTCAAATGTATTCTTCCATTCTTGTGTCCGGCTTTCATGGCATTTAAAATAGTTAGTTGATTGAACATGATATTTTAATAATTTTGCATGAAATAAAAGATAGTGATCGTGCAAGAGGATAAGAATCGCAAAGTGAATGATAAATCTGATGAGCCTGTGACTGATAAGCAAAGTCTGAACGCTTATATCAAATATACCGGTGTAGCTTTTCAAATGATGGCTATCATCGTTCTTGCGGCCTTCATTGGTAATAAGATCGATCAGTATTATCAACACAATACGCAGTGGGTAACAGCCATTTCATGTGTTTTAGGTGTTTTTTTGTCAATTTATCAGACTATCAGACAGTTAAAATCATGAGTATCTACCGTTTTTTTACCTGTTTCATTCTCTTCACATTTTTTCTGGCCGGTATACCTCTTATTTTTCAGATATTTTATCCCGGATTAACATTATTAATTCCAAAATTTTGGGCTTTATTTTGGATTTTTCAAATCTTAACCCTGAGCATTTATTTGATTGCATCATGGAGGATGAGAATCAGCGAAAAGGCATCTGGTCAAGCATTACTGGGCAGTGTTGGCATAAAGTTGCTTTTCTGCATGATAATAGCCTTTGGTTACATCTATGCAAACCCTGTTGATCCCTTACGATTTATCATCAATTTTTTTTATTTATATATCTTTCATACAGTGTTTGAAATATATTGTTTGTTATGTAACTTGCGCAACCAAAAAATAAATTAAATTTCTTACAATAAATGGATTTGAGCCATATTTTCAATTCAAAAAAAATCTCAAGCATAGTATTTTGTGCAGTGTTGTTTTCCTTTTTGAGTTTTTCAGCTTTTTCTGAGGAGCATGCCTCTTCAGAAGCGTCGCATAAAACATCAGCAACAGAACATGATGCAAAACCGGAAAAGGAAGAAGATATATCTAAGGTAATTTTACACCACATTGCCGATTCACATGAGTGGCACTTTTTTGGTCATTTTGCGCTTCCTCTTCCGGTCATATTGTGGACAGACAAGGGTTTGGTTAGTTTCCTTTCCAATAAGTTTGGACATAATGATCATGGTACCGAATTGCTGGAGCTAGGTGGTACTCGACTGGTTTATTATCATGGAAAATATTACTATCCTGAAGCGGTTAAAAGTGCCGATGGAACGTACATTGCATACAACAATCAGGGCGATATTATAAATTCCAGTCCGCTGGATATTTCAATAACCAAGAACGTTGTTTCCCTATTAATTTCGGTTACTATTTTGTTGTTTGTATTTATCGGTATTGCCCGTGCTTACAAGAAACGTGAAGGCAAAGCCCCAAAGGGATTACAGTCTATCCTTGAGCCAATCATCCTCTTTGTTCGGGACGATATTGCCAAACCGCAATTAGGGCATAAATACAGGGGTTTTATGCCGTATTTGTTGACGGTATTTTTCTTTGTTTGGTTGAATAACCTGATGGGTTTGGTTCCTTTCTTTCCAGGTGGTGCAAACTTAACCGGAAATATTGCGGTGACTATGATGTTAGCGCTTTGCACTTTTGTACTTACTACCGTTAATGGCAATAAAAATTATTGGGGACACGTATTAACGCCTCATGTGCCCTGGTGGTTATATCCGCTGATGATTCCGGTTGAGATCATTGGTTTATTTACCAAGCCAATTGCTTTAATGATTCGATTGTTTGCGAATATCACTGCCGGTCACATTCTTATTTTAAGTTTGATTTCTTTAATATTCATCTTAAAGTCTATTTTCGTTGCCGGAATCGCAGTTCCTTTTGTTTTGTTTATCAGTGTAATTGAACTTGTTGTAGGTTTTATTCAAGCATTCATTTTCACCATTCTGTCAGCGTTATACATAGGAACGGCTATCGAAGAGAAGCATGCTGAACATTAATATGAATTTATTTTTTGTTTAATATATATTTAAAAATCAGATTATGATCGTAGGAAGTATCGCCGGTATCGGTGCAGGATTAGCTGCTATCGGAGCAGGTATTGGTATTGGAAGCATTGGTGGAAAAGCCTTAGAAGCTATGGCTCGTCAGCCGGAAGCAGCATCTAAAATTCAAACAGTTATGTTAATCGCCGCAGCATTCGTTGAGGCAGTAGCGTTATTTGCTGTGGTTGTCGCGTTCTTGGGAACAGGACAAGTAAACTAAAAAATAAGGCTTGTGCGATTGGCACCGGCCTTATTTAATTATTTTGATTGATTAAATAGTATAACAAAATGACATTACTGGCATTAAATCCATTAGTTTCTCCGGATCCGGGTTTATTCATCTGGTCGACCTTTGCCTTTTTAATTCTGTTCTTTATTTTAAGCAAGTATGCTTGGAAGCCGATTGTAAAGGCTCTTGATGAGCGTGAGCATTCAATAGAGGATGCTTTATCTAAAGCTGAATTGGCGAAAGCTGAAATGGCCAAGCTGATTAGTGAAAATGAAGATCTTTTAAAGGAGGCTCGTTTAGAGCGTGATCATATTCTCAGAGAAGCCAAAGAAATTAAAGATCAAATAATCAATGATGCAAAAGAACAGGCTAAGGCAGAAGGAACTAAATTGATCGAAAAGGCAAAAGATGAAATTACGAATCAAAAGTTTGCTGCTATGGCAGAGATCAAGAATCAGGTTTCAAGTTTATCAATAGCTATTGCTGAAAAAGTATTGCGCAAGCAACTGGAGGATCAGGATAAACAACAGGCTCTTGTTAATGACCTGTTGAAAGAAGTAAAACTCAATTAATCAATTGTCAAATTGATAAATCGACAAATCGAATATGTCAGAAATACAAGTTGCAACGCGTTACGCAAAATCTATCCTTGACTTAGCTATTGAGCAGAACGCTCTCGAGCCCGTTAAGAAGGATGTTGAATTATTTCTCGGAACATGCAGAGCAAATCCTGCTTTACAGGCAATTCTAAAAAATCCGATTATAAGCCTTGAAAAAAAGGCAAATATCCTGGATGGCTTATTCGAAGATAAGTTGCATAAAATGATTCTTTCTTTTTTTCATATTGTAATTAGAAAGGGTCGTTCCGAGATTCTGTATGCTACAGCGAAGGAATTTATCAATCAATACAACATCAAAAAGAATATTGTTAAAGCTACAGTCACTTCTGCTTATCCTTTAGGTAAGGAAAATATTACTCAGCTGGAGGAAGTGGTTAGACAGGCAACAAAGGGCGAGGTGATTCTTTCTGCTCATGTTCAACCTGATTTGATTGGCGGCTTTATTCTAAAGGTTGGTGATAAACAATTTGATACCAGTTTATCCAGCAAGCTTAATCAATTAAAAAAGGAATTTGAACATAATTAATAACCCCAAATCCTTAACAGGGCTGTTTATTGCTTCCTTTTGGGGTTGGGAAGTGTAAGATTTATAATATAAAACTCAAAAAAATACTACTATGGTAGAGGTAAGACCAGATGAAGTTTCGGCGATTTTAAGACAACAACTGTCAGGCTTTAAGTCGGAGGCTGAACTCGAAGAGGTTGGTACTGTTTTACAGGTGGGTGATGGTATCGCACGTGTATACGGTTTAACTAAGGTTCAATCAGGAGAGCTGGTTGAATTTGACAGCGGTTTACAGGGAATTGTTTTAAACCTTGAAGAAGATAACGTAGGTGTCGTTTTACTCGGTGCTTTTGATGAGATCAAAGAAGGTGCTACAGTTAAGCGTACCAATAAAATTGCTTCAATCAAAGTTGGTGAAGGGATGTTGGGTCGTGTTGTTAATACTTTGGGTCAGCCTATTGATGGTAAAGGTCCAATTTTAGGGGATACTTATGAAATGCCACTGGAGCGTAAGGCACCGGGTGTAATTTATCGTCAGCCGGTTACTGAGCCCTTGCAAACCGGTATTAAAGCAATTGATGCGATGATTCCAATCGGTCGTGGACAGCGTGAGCTTGTAATTGGAGATCGTCAAACCGGAAAAACCGCAGTTTGTATTGATACCATCATCAATCAAAAGGAGTTTTATGAAGCGGGTAAACCGGTGTTCTGTATATATGTGGCTGTTGGTCAGAAAAACTCTACCGTAGCCCAAATATTAAAAGTATTGGAAGAAAATGGTGCCTTACCTTATACGGTGATTGTGGCGGCTTCTGCTTCTGATCCTGCTCCCATGCAATTCTATGCTCCTTTTGCGGGCGCTGCTATTGGTGAGTTTTTCCGTGATACCGGCAGACCTGCATTGATTGTATACGATGATCTTTCTAAGCAGGCAGTTTCTTATCGTGAGGTATCTCTTTTATTACGCCGTCCTCCGGGTCGTGAAGCATATCCCGGCGATGTATTCTACTTGCACAGCCGCTTATTGGAGCGTGCAGCAAAGATCAATCAAAATGATTCTATCGCTCAATCCATGAATGATCTTCCAGAATCAATTAAGCATATCGTAAAAGGAGGAGGTTCACTCACCGCTCTTCCAATTATTGAAACTCAGGCCGGAGATGTTTCTGCATATATCCCAACCAACGTAATTTCAATTACAGATGGTCAGATATTCCTGGAATCTAACTTATTTAACGCGGGTGTTCGTCCGGCAATTAACGTGGGTATCTCGGTATCTCGCGTGGGGGGTAATGCACAAATCAAATCCATGAAGAAAGTTGCGGGCACTTTGAAACTTGATCAGGCGCAATACCGCGAATTAGAAGCTTTCTCAAAATTTGGTTCTGACCTTGATGCGGCTACTAAATCCGTTTTAGATAAAGGAGCACGTAACGTTGAATTGTTGAAGCAGGCACAGTTCTCTCCTGAAACAGTAGAAAAACAAGTCGCGATACTCTATGTAGGAACCAAAAACTTGATGAGAAATGTTCCGGTTAATATGGTTAAGGCATTTGAGGCAGAATACATTCAGCAGTTGGAACAGCGTCATCCTGAAGCATTAGCGGGCTTAAAAGCCGGTAAACTTGATGATGCAATAACCGCTGCACTTGAAACAGTTGCAAAAGAGCTAAGTGATAAATATTAAAAAGATAAGAGACATTAGATTTGAGATATGAAATTTGGACAATAGTTCTAATATCTCTAATCTCAGGTCTAGCATCTAATAAAAATGGCTAATTTAAAAGAAGTAAGAAATCGTATAGCATCTGTCAGCTCAACTCAGCAGATTACAAAGGCCATGAAAATGGTTTCTGCTGCAAAGTTGAAGCGGGCAACCAGTGCGATAATTCAGCTGCGTCCTTATGCAAATAAGATGAGAGATATACTTTCTAATCTTTCTGCAAGTATGGATGGCTCCAATTCACCATACACTCAGGAACGTGAACCCAACAAAATATTGATCATTACCATTTCATCTAATCGTGGTTTAGCTGGAGCATTCAATATGAATGTGATCAAGACAACTAATAATCTGATATCAGAAAACTATTCAGAGCAGCTACGTAAGGGAAATGTTCACATTGTTGCTATTGGTAAAAAAGTTCAGGATTTTTATGAAAAGCGAAAATTTACAGTCCTAGGTAACAATAATGAATTATTCAGTGACCTGAGTTTCGAAAATACTTCAAAAATCACAGAATCGGTAATGGCTGCTTTTGCCAAAGGTGAATACGACCGGGTTGAACTGGTTTACAACCAATTCAGAAATGCTGCTGTTCAAATCTTAACTACCGAGCAATTATTACCTGTACCTAAATCGGATAAGCTCATCGCGAAAACAACACAAGTTGACTATATACTCGAACCTTCACAGGAAGAAATTGTTGAACAACTGATTCCTAAATCGATTAAGACTCAGGTTTATAAAGCTGTTTTGGATTCTCATGCTTCTGAGCATGGTGCACGCATGACCGCAATGGATAAAGCAACAGAAAATGCAGGCGAATTATTGAAAGCCTTAAAACTGTCCTATAACCAAGCCAGACAAGCTGCGATTACGACAGAATTGACGGAAATTGTAAGTGGAGCGGCTGCTTTATCTAACGGTTAATCAATATAAAATTCGGTTTTGAACTCCAAGATAGATTCATAAATTTAGACATTCCTCAATAAAGGAAAATGGAAAATACATCAAACAATAACAATTCTAGTGCAGAATCAAACAATCCATCCCATTATACCACAATTACCTTGGGCATAGTAATTGGTCTTGTCGGTATTTTTTTACGTTTTACGGGTACATGGCCTATGATTGACATGGTGTCAAACGTATTATGGGTTATTGGAATTGTAATTTGTTTAAGGGCAGTACTAAAAATATTGAAATAGTTTTTAATTGAATCTCAGTTCGATTATAGAAATTATCCTTTTGATGGATCTCCTGTTGCTCCGGAGACCTATGATTTGATTTTGGAAAGCAATACCTGCGCGTTATCGCTTCTTGTAGTCCTTTCCTCCGGAGTATTTCCGGCAAGAAATGCTACTTGATATCAGATGATTCATCGCCGGAAGATACCTCTTTCGGCAAGGTTTAGTTTACCCGCTGCTTTTTTTCATCGGTACGGGCAGTCCGGTAATAGATCCCCAAACCCGGGTGGCAGCCCAATCTTTTTTGCCTTACTGAATATTCGGATAGGGATTCCATTTCCCGCAAAAAAATAGGGCCGAACACGGGACCGGAAGCAACAGACTGAGAAAAATAATCAGGACCCGGCAATATCTTTTGTCAATCTCACCTAAATTAGATTGTTTATATCGAACTTAGGTTAATTTAGTTGAAAGGAGCTCAAAACCATTTGGTTTTGAGCTCCTTTTTTATTTGGCTAATAAGCCCTGAAGTTTCAGATCTGTTTTCAACTTTCTTAATGCAGCTTCATAAGCCAACCAATATATCTCCTCAGTTTTTCGAACATCAAATACGCTTGTTGCACCCATTCCTTGAGGTTCGATGATTACGTCGCAATACTCAGCTTTCATGGCCATATCCGAATTGATTGACATAATGATTGAACGTTCTACGAGCCGGCGGTAGCTTTCGATTCTATCAGCTTCCGGTAAATGGTTGCAGGAAGAACCGATAATAAAGTCGCATTCTGATTTGATGGGCTCAACCGGAAAGTTATTTAAAATACCCCCATCGATATAAATTTTTCCGGCAATTGGAATGGGCTTAAAGAAGACAGGTATGGCACTGGAGGCTAAAATAGGATTGATTAATTCACCGGATCGGAAATAGGTAACTTTGCATTCATTAAAATTGGTAGCCGTAATCACTGTAGGAATCTTCAGCCCTTCAAAAGAATCATGTGGTAGGTATTCCAGTAAAAGAGTTCTGAATTTATCCAATGACATCAATCCTTTAGCTCGTAAAGCAGGTCGGATGTATTTATAAAGATGGGTCCTCATAAAGACCTTAAGAATTTCGGTAGGTTCAATACCCTGTGCGAAAAGTGCACCTACAATTGAACCTGCGCTGGTTCCGCTAATTCTATCAAATTTAATTCCTGCTTCAGTAAGCGCTTGAAGCACACCTAAATGAGCAACTCCGCTTATTCCACCTCCGGATAGTACCAGTCCTATTTTCATGGCATCATTCCCTCAATCTCTTGGTTTATACTTAGATCCTGCTAAAATTTTTTGGGCATCTTTCTCCAGCATCAATTTTTGAAGACTACAATCAGGATTCTTTTCCATGTATTGTCTGATGATCTGCCATCCGGTCCAAACCCCTAGTTTGGGAGCCGAAGATGAGTTTTCACCAATTCCCGGGGTGAATGGAGCTTCAGCTAAGTATTTTTGAATCTTGAGATAATC
>VGGW01000051.1 GCA_016868395.1 Bacteroidota bacterium
TTTACGTAGTTTTGAAAAAAGTAATTGTATGCAAAATCAAGATCAGGAATCCAGAAATGTTCAAAGATCAGCCAAGAAAGATCTATTTGAGGCACCGGACTATTTTTTGGTAGATGAATTACTGTCTGAGGAACATAAACTTATACGTGATACGGTAAGAACATGGGTAAAAAAAGAGTTAAGTCCGATTATTGAAGATTTTGCCCAAAGAGCTGAGTTTCCTAAACACCTGATACCCGAGCTTGCAAGGCTTGGGGCCTTTGGACCGACCATTCCACCTCAATACGGTGGAGCCGGTTTGGATTATATTTCGTATGGTCTCATCATGCAGGAAATAGAACGTGGCGATTCGGGTATACGTTCAACTGCATCTGTTCAGGGTTCTTTGGTTATGTACCCCATTTATGCCTATGGTTCAGAAGATCAGAAATTAAACTATTTACCAAAGCTGGCATCCGGAGAATTGCTGGGATGCTTTGGATTAACTGAATCGGATCATGGATCGGATCCGGCAAGTATGATTACCAACATTAAAGATATGGGTAGTCATTATCTTTTAAATGGATCTAAGATGTGGATTTCAAATTCACCTCATGCGGATATGGCCATCGTTTGGGCTAAGGATGAACAAGGTACCGTTAAAGGTTTGATAGTAGAAAAAGGGATGGAAGGATTTTCGGCACCGGAAATACACGGCAAATGGAGTCTTCGGGCTTCTGCTACTGGAGAACTGGTATTCCATAATGTTAAAGTTCCTAAAGAAAATTTACTTCCAAATATAAGTGGAATAAAGGGCCCGCTGGGATGTTTAAACCAGGCCAGGTATGGTATTGCATGGGGTGCTTTAGGTGCTGCAATGGATTGCTATGATACTGCATTACGTTATTCGAAAGAGAGAATACAGTTTGGAAAGCCGATTGCCGGCTTTCAACTTCAACAAAAGAAACTTGCTGAAATGATCACTGAAATAACCAAGGCACAACTTTTGGTTTGGCGTCTCGGAGAATTGAAAAATAAAGGCCTTGCAAGTCCTGCGCAAATTTCCATGGCCAAAAGAAACAGTGTAGAAACCGCAATACATGTTGCCCGAGAAGCCAGACAGATTCTTGGAGGAATGGGAATTACAGGCGAATACCCGATCATGCGACATATGATGAATTTGGAATCTGTTGTCACTTACGAAGGAACCCATGATATCCATCTACTGATCACCGGGATGGACATTACCGGATTAAATGCTTTTCAATAGTGGCTTGCTCTTTGATATAGCCAATTCAAACTCAGGCGTCTGATATGTGTGTTTGGGAGACCTAAACCAACTCCATAACCCAGCAATACATGTGATTTGGTGAAATGAATTGCAGTATAACAAAACATGCCATTGGGATCATCCTCAATATTTTTAATCAATTTCCATGACTTACCCTCATTTTTTGAAATGGCAATGGTTAGAGGGCTTCGAATACTTTTAAAATATCCGGGCCCGGAAGCCCCATTATTATTCCAAACCAGCAACAAATCATTCGTTTTCGGTATTCTCTTGATAGATGCAGGAGATATCGGCGATGGAATTGCAGCGGGTGTAGCCATTGACCATGTTAATCCCCCATCTTCTGAAAAACTTTGGAATTGTGTACCCCCACTTGCTCTCATGTAAAGCATTAATCTCCCCTGTTTTAACTCAACCAAACCGGGTTCCTGAGTAATGATACTTTCCGGAGTCAAAACAGTGTCTGTTGAACTCCAGTGTAGCCCATAATCATCAGAATAGTAACATCGAATGGCACCTTTGTTCCTCCAATGGGTTTCCGGGGTCTTATGCATCGATACAGGAACTAGAATCCGACCTGATTTTAACTGAATAACCCGGTCATTATTGACCACGAAATAGCCCTGCTTATCCTGAATAATTGCTACCGGATCTGTCCAGGTTTTCCCCTCATCATCCGAAAGTTTTAGGTACGGAATACAATCGCTTAATGAATTCTTTCTGACGTATATCAGGGCGATTTGATTATTTTTCAATCGAAGTAAAGAAACTGACATGACATTCATATCTCCCTCTTTATCTACAATAACCCGATCCTCTGTAGACCAGCTCATCCCATCATCATTAGAATATCTTCCAACCAACTGAGCAGGCGCATGATCACTTCCCGAAACTCCCAGGAAACGGCTGTAAACGAAAAGTATTCGCCCATCTTTCAGTTCAATAAAATCTCCTTCGCTATTTCGAGGATTATCTTTTGAGGCATTGATCTGATGAACCAGTAGATTTTCTGATCGTTTATTTGGCTGAGCATTTAGAAACTCCGCACTAAAAAGCACCAGGATGAAAGCATTAAAACAGGGTTTCAAAAAAGACATAAACTGAAAATGAGAGTCATTCATACTTCAAACAGTCTGATAAAAACAAAAAAAACATCTAAAATAAAAAAGCCCATACAGGTAAAGATATGAGCAACCAAGTAATTAGCGATAAGGATTCTATCCTTCCGAGTAAACGGATTTGACCCGCTCCCTCAAATTGTATCCGGATGCCATCACTTCTCCATAAGCACCCGCAGTTCTAATGGCAATCATGTCACCTCGTTTAGATTCGGGAAGCTCTACTTCCTTACCGAAACAATCTGTACTTTCACAGATTGGTCCGACAACATCATATGAAACAATTGGATTGGCTGAATCAGCCGTTATATTTTCGATTTTATGATAGGCCTGATAAAGTGCCGGACGCATCAACTCGGTCATTCCGGCATCCAAAACCAAAAAATTCTTTTTCAAACCATTTTTAACGTAAAGTATTCTGCTAATCAAACTACCACATTGGGCGACCAATGCCCTACCCAATTCAAAATGAACTTCCTGCCCCGGTCTTCTTTCAAGAAATTGATTATAAATAGCAAAATAGCTCATGAAATCATTGATGGTATTCTCATCAGGATGATGATAATCAACCCCCAGTCCACCGCCAACATTCAAAACCTTAAGGTCAAAACCATGTTCCTGAAACCAGGTATTTAGTTCATTGACCTTGATGCAAAGACTTTTGAACACCTCCAGATTGGTTATTTGGGATCCCACATGAAAATGAATTCCAATCAGCTCCAAATTTGAACAGCCTTTTAGTACCTCTACACAAGCCGGTAATTCCCACTGGTTCAGGCCAAACTTGTTCTCTTCAAGTCCGGTAGTGATGTATTGATGAGTATGAGCATCTACATTAGGATTGATTCGAATGGCAATTCCGGCCTTTTTATTATACTTTGCTGCCACCTCATTGATGACACTTAGTTCTTGAACTGATTCAACATTGAAGCAATTAATTTCATGATTAAGCGCTTCAACAATTTCTTTGTCCGATTTACCAACCCCGGCAAAAACAATCTTATCAGGATCAAAACCGATTTCAATGGCCTTTTTTACCTCATTACCACTTACACAATCTGCCCCAAAACCTGCCTTCTTAATTGATTTTAAAACTACATCATTAAAATTTGCTTTCAATGCATAATGTATATGAAAGTCAAACTTATCGGATGCGGATTTGCACGAAATTAAAGTTTGATCCAGCACATTCAGATCATAATAATAAAAGGGCGTTTCTAAATTTTGGAAACGGGCAAGGGTATCCCTACTAAACATATCAACTCGCTAATCTGCCACAGGCAGCTAATAAATCTATTCAAATAAACGATTATGCAATGATCTTAATGCTTCCACTTTATCTCCGTCATTAATAAGAAGTGAAATATTAAAATGGCTACCACCGTAAGAAATCATTCGTATTGGAATATGTTTTAAAGCCTCAAATACTCGGGCGGCAAATCCGTGCTTATCAGCACCAAAATCACCTACTACACAAACGATGGTCTGGTTGTAATCAGCCTCAACAGTTCCAAAATTGTTTAAATCTTTAATAATTTCTGCCAAGTTGCTGATATCATCAATTGTAACTGATACAGCCACTTCAGAAGTGGTAATCATATCTATCGGAGTTTTATATCGCTCAAATATTTCAAAAACTTTCCTCAAAAAACCATAGGCAAGGAGCATTCTGCTTGATTGAATTTTAATTGCCGTGATTCCATCTTTTGCAGCAATAGATTTTATTTTCCCGCGTTCGCTGTCATTAGTGATCAGTGTTCCGGCAGCTTTTGGTTCCATAGTATTCAACAAGCGAACAGGAACTTTAAATTTCTGAGCAGGAAAAACGCTTTGAGGATGGAGAATTTTGGCTCCAAAATATGCAAGTTCAGCCGCTTCGTCGAAGGATAATCTGGCAATTGGCCTGGTGCCTTTAACGATACGCGGGTCATTATTATGCATACCATCAATATCTGTCCAGATTTGAATCTCCTCAGCTCGTATTGCAGCTCCAATTAATGAAGCAGTGTAATCACTTCCTCCCCTTCTTAAATTATCAATTTCACCAAAGGAATTACGACAGATATAACCTTGAGTAATGAATAGGTTCGTTTCAGGATCTAATAATGCTTGAATGTGCTCACTAATAAAATCAATCATGGGCTCGTTGTCTTCATCAATTTTCATGAAAACAAGTGCTGGTATTAACTTTGATTTCACCCCAATTTCTGTCAGATAAAAATGGTAGAGTGTTGTTGATATTAATTCACCCTGAGCGAGAATTATTTTCTCCTCAATGGCAGTAAAGTGGGCATTGGCAAATGAAGAAATTAGGTTAAAATGGTATTCAATTAAATTTTTTCCGTTTTCTAATCCAGCTTCTGAAGAAAAAAGCTCCTTGATAAACAAATCATACTTGGCCCTTAAAATGGCCGTAAGCTCAGCAGCCTTTGATTTATCGGACGCAAGATAAGCCTGAGCTATCTCCAAAAGGCTATTGGTAGTTCCCGAAACAGCAGATAAAACGACAATCTGTCTTTCTTCCGGGTTAATAATGTCTAATAATTTTTTTATCCTTTCCGGACTGCCAACTGATGTTCCTCCGAACTTTAATACCTTCATTTAAAATAGAATTTTAGATTGCAGCAAATGATTTTTATACTTGTGCAATGAGTGGCTAAAAATAGGAAAAAGCATCCTAATTTTCACAACAATCAGTATTTAATTTGGGTACTAAATTCATTTTCATAAGAACGCCTCAAGACCTAATCCTAAGTTTATTAATCCATGAATGAGTTAGAAATCTCCGTAGCAAATAAGATAAATAATTGGCTTCAGGGCAATTATGATGAGACAACCAAGAATGAAATAAAAGAACTTCTGAATTCTAACTCGTTTGTTGAATTGACTGATTCGTTTTACAAGGATCTTGAATTTGGAACCGGAGGACTACGAGGTACCATGGGGCCTGGTTCTAACCGCATCAATAAATACACCGTCGGAACAGCAACCCAGGGTCTTGCTAATTACCTACTCAAAAAATACCCCGGAGAAAAGATCAGCGTTGCCGTTGCTTATGATAGCCGGAACAATTCAGATTACTTTGCTAAAATTACAGCCGATGTTTTTTCTGCGAATGGAATTCATGTTTATTTTTTCAAAGAGTTAAGGCCAACTCCGGAACTTTCCTTCGCTATCCGACATTTGGGATGCCGGAGCGGGGTTATGATTACTGCTTCCCATAATCCAAAAGAATACAATGGTTATAAAGCTTATGGCTGGGATGGAGGTCAATTTAAATCGCCTGATGATCAAATGGTAATGGACGAGGTGTCGGCTATTAAAGATATAAATGAAGTTAAGTTTCAACCCGTCGATCAGAATATCGAATACCTCTCAGAAGAGATTGATGAATTATATTTAAACAAGATCAGAGCACCATCAGTTTCAGCGGAGGCTATTCAAAGACAGCATGATCTTAAAATTGTTTTTTCACCCATTCATGGTACGGGTATAACCTTGGTTCCTGCGGCATTAAATCGTTTCGGATTTACCAATGTTACGATTGTTGAAGAACAGGCAATTCCGGATGGTAATTTCCCAACGGTAATTTACCCTAATCCGGAAGAAAAAGAAGCCTTATCACTTTCTATTGCCAAAGCTTTGGAGATCGATGCTGACCTGGTACTTGCTACCGATCCGGATGCAGACAGGGTAGGTATTGCAGTAAAAGATGATGAAGGTGAGTTCATTTTGCTAAATGGAAACCAAACCGGTAGTTTGCTCATTTATTATCTTTTAAATGCATGGGAACAAAAAGGAAAACTTACCGGTAAGGAATATGTAGTTTCCACCATCGTAACAAGCCATTTGATTGCTGAGATTGCAAAATCTAAGCAGGTGACTTTCTATGAAACCCTTACGGGTTTTAAGTGGATTGGAGCTTTGATAACAGAATTACAAGGTAAAAAAACCTTTATTGCAGGTGGGGAAGAAAGTTATGGCTACCTGGTAGGCGATTTAGTGAGGGATAAGGACGCCGTAATTTCTTGTGCATTCATTGCTGAAATGGCAGCCTATTACAGGGATCGGGGTAGCAGCTTGTTCCAAACCATGCTGCACATGTATCAAACCTATGGTTTTTATAAGGAAAAACTTGTTTCAATAACCAAAAAAGGTAAAACCGGAGCCGAAGAAATTAAAGCAATGATGGAACGATTCCGGATTAACACACCGGTGAGTCTGGGCGGATCAAAGGTGATCTGCCTCAAGGATTATGAATTGGGAACGGAGACCGACCTAATCCATAGAAAGTCTAAAAAATTAAATTTGCCCAAATCAGATGTTTTACAATTCATTACTGAAGATGGGTACATCATATCTGCAAGGCCATCAGGTACCGAACCTAAAATCAAATTTTATTGCAGTGTAAAAACCGTCCTTCCGAATGTCAGCGAATTCAAATTGAAGGATCAGGAGCTGGATGAAAAAATAGCAGGGATAATGCTTGATCTGGCCGTGTAAAACCCTATGAATAATTTAATTATTCGCTGATTTGAGCATTACCCAAAATTCTGTTTCATCATACAAATTTGCAATTACAAGCCTTTTTAAGGGTAAAGAAAGTATATTTGCAACATGAAAAAGCTTTTTTATTTTGCTACTGCTCTCATTGCATTCCAGTCCTGTTCCGACACCTCCAATACTAAACTTCCCATACTGGGAAACCGCGAACCCGTTGAGCGAATCGTTGACGGTAAAACAGTGATTGACACGGTTTACCAAACCATTTCAGCATTTAGTTATCTTAATCAGGATAGCTTGCCTGTTACTGATCAAGATTTTGATGGAAAGATTTATGTCGCAGATTTCTTTTTCACCTCCTGCAATACTATTTGTCCGATAATGCAGAGAAATTTATTGGACGTTTACAAAAAATTCAAGGGTAACCCTAAGGTTAAACTCTTATCTCATTCCATTGATGTCAAATACGATTTACCCTCCCGTTTAAAAACCTATGCGAGCAAACTTGGCCTTGAAGGAAATCAATGGGAATTTGTCCATGGAAGTCGTGATTCCATATTCAACATTGCAGCCAAGAACTATTTAGTTTCAGCATTTGAAGATAGTTCTGATCCTCAGGGGCTGGTTCATCAAGGTTGGTTTATTCTTATTGATACTAAAAAACAGCTCCGAGGAGCCTATGATGGCACAAAAGCTGAGCAGGTAAAGCAATTGATGGAGGATATGGAAAAATTGCTAATAGAAGAAGCTGATGAAGAGAAATAAGTTAGTTTATGCCATTCTATTGTTTTTGAGCATTACTTTGTGTGTACAATCCTGTCAGAACGAGAACAGTATCAACTATAAACGTTATTATGTCAACGGTAAGGGGCTCTATGAAAAGCACTGTCAGGGCTGTCATGGTGCTGATGGAGAAGGATTAGGAACACTGTACCCCCCGCTAACAGACAGCAACTACCTGAAATTGAATAGAAATAAACTTGCTTTTATGATCAAAAATGGGCAAAATGAAGAAATTCGAATCAATAACATCGTTTTTCAAGGTCAAATGCCGGGCAACAATTCTTTGCCGGATATCGATGTTGCACAAATAATAGTGTTAGTGGCAAGCGTAAAAAAGACACCTTACACAATGACAATAAAAATATTTTGACCCTGACTGTGATTTTTTGACAGGTGTTGCGAATAATTATGAAAATCAAGTTTCTCTTTTAATTTTTCGCAAAATGAGCATATTGAAAAAAACAGTTTTGGAAAATAGTAAAGCCGATATTCAAATCATAGAGGACGTTACACATAACGGTATTCGACACAATCTGCAAGCGTATGAACTTATTAAAAAATAGTTTTCAGCACTATGACAAATAGTAATGAACTAAGCCTTAGGTTTCATCAAATCATTGAACAACACAAAGGGGTTTTGTTCAAGGTTGCCAAAACTTATTGCAAAAATGAAGAGGATAGGCAAGACTTGTTGCAGGAAATGATGATACAAGTTTGGAAATCGTTGCCAAAATACAGCAATACTTTTGCTATTACAACTTGGTTGTATCGTGTTTGTTTGAATGTTGCTATTTCGTTTTATAGAAAAAGTGCAACAAGACAACATCTAAATATTCCGTTAGTTGAGGAACTTACATCAATCAGAGAGGAAGAAAGTAACGAGAAACAAGAGCAGTTAAGCCTTTTGGAGAAGTTTATTTCTGAACTCAACGACCTTGACAAAGCCCTAATGTTGCTGTACTTAGAAGATAAAAGCCACGCTGAAATATCAGAGATAATGGGATTGTCTGTGAGCAATGTAGGAACAAAATTGGGACGCATCAAGGAAAAACTTAAAAAGAAATTTTCACAATTCAATTCATAAAAACAATGAACGAAAACGAATTAAAATTGCTTTGGCAATCGTCTAATGAAAAATTGGAACGTAACCTACAAGTAAACAAAAAAAATACTGACGAAATTACGAAGTTGAAAGCCCAAAACTTACTTGCGTCAATGAAACCAATAAAAATATTTACACTTTTTGTTGGTATTCTTTGGGTACTGTTTGGGGGTATTATTGTTACAAAACTTTTTGTTTATGCTTATGATAAGGTAAGTCTATTTTTCCTCTATTCTGCTGCTGTACAGCTTATACTTACTGCCGTTGCAATAGGAATCTATCTCTATCAGCTCATTATGATTTCTAATGTAAATATCTCTGACAGCGTTATTTCTGCTCAAAAAAAATTATCCTACCTAAAAGGCTCAACGTTATGGTCTGCAAAAATCTCTTTTTTGCAGTTGCCTTTTTGGACAACCTTTTATTTGTCAAAAGAAATGATTGTTAGCGGAAATATTGCCTACATTCTTGTAAACGGCTTCTTTACCTTTATTTTTGTTTATTTGGCTACTTGGTTATTTTTCAATATCAAATATGAAAACCAAAACAAAAAATGGTTTCAGTGGATTTTTAGAGGTAAAGAGTGGCAACCGATTCTTGAATCTATGGAGTTGCTAAACCATATTGATTACTACCAACAACTAGACGATGATAACGCCAGCCACTAACACGGTATTGCCAAAATGGGGGCTGATGGAAGTATATCAACTGTTGTGCTTCTATCAGCTTTTGTGCTATATTTGAACTATCGTTTTTCAAATACCCCCACTTCGGCAATACCCAAACATTACATCAGTAATTCATTTGGTAACCAAATGGGCTATTACGACCAGACGCAGGTCGAAAAAGATTTAAAAATTTGTCAATAAAGTACATGCTCTAAAGACTTGCCCCACCTTGCGGTTCAGAGAACGATTTGTATTTTTGCAATTCATAAAAAGAAGATGGATAAAAGAATAAGAATTAAAGATTTACTGGACAGTACAAATTTCGGTCAGCAGGTTAAGGTGATGGGTTGGGTCAAAACATTCAGAAACAACCAGTTTATCGCTATTAATGATGGATCAACAATAAAAAATATACAGGCGGTATTAGACTTTAATTCTTTCGATGAAAGCCTCTTAAAAAGGCTAAACACAGGGGCTGCAGTTTCAATAGAAGGTGAAATCGTTGAATCTCTGGGAAAAGGCCAGCGCATTGAAATCAAGGTAGACAAGATAGAAATACTGGGTGATAGCGATGCAGAGAAGTTCCCTCTACAACCCAAGAAACACAGTTTAGAGTTTTTAAGAGAAATTGCGCATTTGCGCTTCCGTACGAACACTTTTAATGCAGTTTTTAAAGTTAGACATGCCCTGGCTTATGCCATCCATAAATTTTTTAACGATAAAGGATTCTTATATCTTCACACCCCAATCATCACCGCTTCGGATGCAGAAGGTGCCGGCGAAATGTTCCGGGTATCCACGCTTGATCCGGATAATATACCTCGCGATCAGGACGGTTCAGTCAATTATAAAGAGGATTTTTTTGGCAAAGCTACCAACCTGACTGTTTCCGGTCAGCTGGAAGGAGAACTTGCTGCCCTGGCTTTTGGAGATATTTACACCTTTGGGCCAACGTTCAGAGCTGAAAATTCAAACACCACGAGGCACCTGGCTGAGTTCTGGATGATAGAACCGGAGATGGCTTTTTATGATTTAAACGATAACATGGATCTGGCTGAGGAATTACTAAACTACGTAATCTCTTATGCATTGGAAAATTGTTCCGATGAATTAGATTTTCTTAACAACAGATTATTAGAGGAAGAAAAACAAAAACCACAATCCGATCGCTCAGAACTCGACTTGATATCCAAGTTGAAATTTTGCCTGGATAATAATTTCGAGAGGATCACCTATACAGAAGCCATTCATATTCTTAGAAACTCTAAGCCAAATCAAAAAAAACAATTCAACTACATCATTGATAGCTGGGGTGCTGACCTGCAATCAGAGCACGAGCGTTTTCTGGTTGAAAAGCATTTCAAAAAACCGGTAATCTTAACCGATTATCCTGCGGCAATTAAATCATTTTACATGCGATTGAATGAACCGGATGCCGAAGGAAGGACTACTGTAAGAGCCATGGATATTTTGTTTCCGGGTATTGGAGAAATTATTGGGGGTTCACAGCGTGAGGAACGCTTAGAAAAGCTCGAAAAAAGAATGGAAGAAATGCATATCCCAAAAGAGGAAATGTCCTGGTACCTTGATACCCGTCGGTTTGGATCGGCACCTCATGCCGGTTTCGGATTGGGATTTGAACGACTGGTACTTTTTGTTACGGGTATGAGCAATATCAGAGATGTGATTCCTTTCCCGAGAACTCCAAAAAATGCCGAGTTTTAAAATATAACATCAGCCTAATTGGTATAATCGCCAATTTAGCCCGGGATTTAACGATTGAATTTCTGTATTTTTAGATATGTTGATCAAAATATATCCTGAAAACCCCAATGAAAAGGCAATTCAACAGGTAGTTGACCTTCTTAAAAAGGGCGGAATAATCATTTACCCTACGGATACCGTTTATGGTATGGGATGTGACATCAGTAACCCTAAAGCAATTGAAAAAATATGTAAAATCAGGGGAATTAAACCTGAAAAGGCAAATTTTTCATTCATTTGTTATGATCTAAGCCATATATCAGATTTTACCAGGCAAATTGATAACGAGACTTTCAGTGTAATTAAAAAGGCGCTTCCTGGACCAATTACTTTCATTTTTATTGCAAATAAGAATGTCCCCAAATTATTGAGCTCCAATAAGAAGACCGTTGGGATCAGAATCCCCAATAACAACATCGCGAGGGCTATCGTAAAGGTTCTAGGTAATCCAATTATATCTACCTCCATACATGACGATGATGAAATTATTGAATATTCAACAGACCCCGAACTGATTCATGAAAAATATCAAGACCTTGTCGACTTGGTTATTGATGGAGGTGATGGTGATAACGAGCCCTCCACCATTGTGGATTGCAGTGAGGGTCAATTTGAATTAATCAGACAAGGCAAAGGCCATCTTGATCAATTTTTATAAATGATTCGGAAAAAGTTCCATTAAACAAAAATGAGCTTAAATAAATATAAATAAACTCAATTCGATATTATAAATTACCTTTTCGATGGATCTCCAATGCTCCATCGCCGGAAGATACCTCCACCGGCAAGGTGTACTATCGATCTCAGATTTTTGGGGTATTTTATGTTGAACCCCGATTAATATAGCTGAAGAAACTTCAATCATTTGAGAATCGCCCTGCTTTTTTCAATATAAGCTCGAAGATCATTTCTGCGAGGCAAGGGAATAAAGAATCTTAGAAACTCAATGCTCTGCTGATTAAAGATTTAAAAGGTAATCCTGAAGCATAAATGCACCGGCTCCGCAAAAATAACCGACTAAAGCCAACCAGGAAACATGCTTTAAATACCAAAGAAAATCTATTCGTTCCATACCCATTGCAGCCACTCCGGCAGCAGAGCCAATAATCAAACAACTGCCTCCTACACCGGCACAATAGGCTAGAAATGTCCAAAAATAATGATTGGTTGGATAAGTAACCATATCATACATCCCCATACCTGCTGCAACCAGGGGAACGTTGTCTACGATGGATGATAAAAGTCCTATGGAAATTACAATAACATCCAGGTTACCAATCTTTGCATCCATCCAATTGGCCAAATCCTGAAGCTGATGAGTGGACTCCAAGGCTGAAATAGCTACTAATATTCCAAGGAAAAACAACACACTTGGCACGTCTGCTTTTCTCAAAGCCTGAATAACTGAATAGGTATCCTTATCTGCATCATTTTTGTTTTTATGAATAAACTCAGTAACAATCCAAAGGATAGCCAGGCCAAATAACATACCCATGAAAGGAGGCAGGTGTGTGATGGTTTTAAAGAAAGGGACAAAAACTAAGGCACCAATTCCCAAAGCCAGAACAATTTGACGTTCAAAAGCCGTTGTTTTTTCACCATGAGTACTTTCTATCACTTCGGGCCTGCTTACTTTTCCTTTTAACGAAAAAGACAATATAAAAAGTGGAACCACCATGCAAACTAAACTTGGTAAGATCAAATGAGTAATTATATTACCTGTAGTAACCTGCCCACCAATCCATAACATGGTAGTAGTAACATCCCCGATTGGCGACCAAGTCCCTCCTGCATTGGCAGCCAGTACCACCATACTGATAAAAAACATTCTGGTCTTCTTTTCACTGATTAATTTCCTGAGCAGAGAAACCATAACAATAGTAGTGGTCAGGTTATCAAGTACTGCAGAAAGAAAGAATGCTATAATACTGATGATCCATAAAAGTTTAAGCTGATTGCTGGTGGTAATTTTATTGGTTATTACATCAAAGCCATCATGTGCATCAATTAATTCTACAATGGTCATAGCCCCCAATAGGAAAAACAATATGCCGGATATTTGTCCTAAATACTCATAAAGCTCTTTCGTAACAAGGTCTGTTTCTGTTCCGCTCATTATATAAACAACCCAACATAGCACCCCGGTGAGTAAAGCACTGGCGGTTTTATTCGTATGAATCGGGTGCTCAAAAGCGATTGCGGCATAGCCTATAATAAAGATGGTAATGATCAATAGTTCCATAATATGGATTCAAATAAAAAACTTAATTTCTAAAATTTAATGTCATAATGTACATAACTTATGGCTTCCCTCAAACAATAATGTGTTTTTTAAAGCAAGAAATTGGTTTAACGAAGAAATTCCATCCCAAGCCACATGTCCATAGTCAATGGACTCAATCACTCCTGAACAAGTCGAACTATAAATTCCTTAGACCTGGTTTTCCCTTTAATGAAAATCAGGAAAACCTGATCAATCAACATGAAAAAAGAGGTGTTATGGTCTGATCGACCTGATGAAGTCAGGAATTCTTTCCATCGCATTTTCTGTATTCAGAAACTTGACAAAAGCGCTTCCAACAATGGCGCCGCGTGTATATTCAACTGCTTTATTAAAACTCTTTACGTCAGAAATACCAAATCCAATCATGGTTGGATTTTTAAGCTTCATATCCCTGATCCTTGAGAAGTATGCTTCGGCTTCATTTGAAACAGTCAGATTCTTACCGGTTGTGGATGATGAAGAAAGCAGGTATATAAATCCATTACTGAGTTCATCGATCTTCCGAATCCGTTCCTCCGAGGTCTGTGGCGTAAGCAAAAATATATTGCTCAGATTGTTTTTAATAAAATTGTCTTTGTAAAGGTTTTCGTACTCATACATTGGCAGATCAGGCACAATCACTCCATCCACACCAACCTCTGCGCAGGAATAACAAAAATTTGCAACACCATATTGCAAAACCGGATTAACATAACCCATTAATAAAACAGGGATGGTAACTCGCTTACGTAATTCTTTAAGTTGCCGGAAAAGAACATGAAGGTTCATTCCATTCTCAAGGGCCTGTTGTGAACTATTTTGAATCACCGGACCATCAGCCAAAGGATCTGAATAGGGAAATCCAATTTCAATAAAATCTGCCCCTGCCTTTTCCACTGCTTCGGCAATATTCAGAGTACCGTTCAAATCAGGATATCCTGCCGTGAAGTATAATGATAAAAGGGGCTCCTTCTTGGTTAGAAATAATTGATTAAGTCTGTTCATAAGTGTCTTAGCATAGATTTTTCGATTCTATTTTCGGGAAAGTAAAGCAATAAATTATAAATCAAAGTATTTCATGTAGGTATCTAAATCTTTATCGCCGCGACCTGAAAGACAGATCACCACAGATTCTTTGCCGGTAAATACCATCCGTTCCAAATGAGCCAATGCATGAGCAGTTTCGATGGCCGGAATAATTCCCTCCAGTTCGGCACAGAGCCTGCCTGCAATCATCGCTTCTTCATCGGTAGCACTGACATATTCTCCACGATTTTTTTTGAATAGGTGGGCATGTTGCGGACCAATACCCGGATAATCCAATCCGGCAGAAATTGAATAAGGTTCAACCACCTGCCCGTCATCCGTTTGCATCAAAATCGAACGGCTGCCATGTAAGACACCCTCTCTACCTAAAGCGGTGGTTGCAGCAGACTCCCCACTGTTTACTCCTAATCCTGCGGCTTCAACTGCAATCAATCGGACATCCTCATCATCCAGAAAATGGTAAAACATTCCCATCGCATTACTGCCTCCGCCTACACAGGCCATGACGATATCCGGGTTTTCAGATCCGGTTTTTTCAAGAAGTTGTTTTTTAGTTTCTAAAGAAATGATGGATTGAAAACGTGATACCATATCCGGATAAGGATGGGGTCCCACCACCGAACCGATAATATAATGCGTATCAACAGGATTATTTATCCAGTCGCGCATGGCTTCATTAGTCGCATCCTTTAGCGTTTTACTGCCTGAAGTAGCAGGTACCACCTTGGCTCCCATCATTTTCATTCGTGCAACATTAGGGGCTTGACGGGCAATGTCAACTTCCCCCATATAAACTATGCATTCAAGCCCTTTTAAGGCACATACTGTTGCTGTGGCCACACCGTGTTGCCCGGCTCCTGTTTCGGCAATGATCCGCTTTTTGCCCAAACGTTCCGCAAGCAGGATTTGGCCAATGGTATTATTTATTTTATGAGCACCGGTATGGTTCAAATCCTCCCGTTTTAAATAGATGGTAGTTCCATATTTCTCAGATAAACGTTCGGCATGAAATAAAGGCGAAGGTCTTCCAACATAATCTCTGAGCAACATTTCAAATTCCTTCTGAAAGGCAGGCTCATAAATTATGTCCAAATAGCACCTGCGCAGCTCTTCTACATTCGGATAGAGCATTTCGGGTATGTATGCTCCGCCAAAGTCTCCAAAATAACCCTCCTCATTTACCCCCCATTTTAATGAACTCTCAATAAATTCTCTATTCATAACTTCTTATTTTACTTTTCAAGATATTCTTTCAGCTCTTAAGATTTGAAATGCAGAGCTAAGACTTTCCATATTCTTGATCCCCGGAAGTATTTCAAACCTACTGTTCAAATCCACAGCATAAATTTTCTTCGTCTCTAAATTTAACAAGTCCTTAATATTTTCCGGACTTAACCCACCACTCAAGAAGTATTGCTTTTCACCGTGGTAATAATCCAAAATTTTCCAATCAAATGAAATTCCTGATCCGCCATGGGCCGGAGTTTTGGTATCAAACAAAAAATATTCAACCCCCTCGTCATAGGATTCACAAATTGAAAAATCAAAACTCGCATCAACTCCAAAAGCCTTTATCAATTCAACAGATCGATCAGGCAGAAGCTTTCTAAGCTTTCTTTTTAATTGCAGGCAATATTCTGGCGATTCTTTCCCATGAAGTTGTAAAGCTCCTAATCCATAATCCATTACTTTCTGAATAATCAATTCCAATTCTGCATCCACAAATACCCCTGTCAAACAGATAGAACCAGGTAAACTTGCCAGAGTAGTCTTATCAGGATGAGGCACATATCGTGTTGATTTTGGATAAAAAATTAAACCCATATAATCTGGTTTCAACTCAGCAAGATCGAGCATATTTTCCGGATCTCTCATCCCACAAACCTTAATTTTCATGACAATAGTCGATTAAAACTTCTTAGCGCTCTTCCACTGTTAAGAGATTCCTCAGCTTCATAAAAACAATCTGCAAAAGAGCTCTCAGGCTTGATTGTCCGAATCGCAACGGCGGCATTACAAAGAACTACATTATGCTGTTCTGTGGTACCCTTTCCATCCAAAACAGCCTTAAAAATTTCGGCAGATTCCTGCACCGTACTACCTCCAGTGATCGCCAATGGATCAATCTTATCAAAACCCATGTCAGAAATTGAATGAATATGTTCCCCTTTAGGTGTAAAGGTTTTAAAATCACAAGTCAACGATATTTCATCATAACCCTCTAAAGCATGTACGATAGTGTACCCGGTATTGGATTTTTGATACAAATAGGCATATAAACGTGCAAGCTCCAGACTAAAGACACCAAGCAGCTGATAGCGGGGTCTGGCCGGATTCACCAAGGGCCCAAGCATGTTAAAAAATGTCTTTATTCCGAGTTCTTTGCGTATTGGGGCCACAGTCTTCATAGCTGAATGAAACAATGGAGCA
>VGGW01000052.1 GCA_016868395.1 Bacteroidota bacterium
GATCCGGGGCCAAGTTTTTTCCAGAAGTGCAATAGTTTTCTCGTATAATTCACTTTATTCATACCTATTTAAATTATGCGTGGATCACCAACTGAAATAAATTTAAAAACTTAAATCATCTTATGTGGTTTGTCTACCTTCCCCATCCTGCCTAAAAACACTTTCCTCCATCATTGTCGCCTTAATCTGCGAACCAGGATTTTTTAAGCGGGTTTCAGAATTTTGGACAGACAAAGCAAATGAGCTCAGTACAAGGGTTAAATTATAACTAATGATCTCAATTAATACAGATTTATTTATTTAAAGCAGTTCTTACCTCTTTAATCAATTCAGGCTTAATCGGTGCAGCATGATTGGAGCCTAAAGAACGTACATAAGTGCTAATTTCAATCAGGTCCTCATCTTTAAGAAAAGCAAAGGAAGGCATTGAAGCATCATAGGTAAGCCCACTGATATTAACAGGACCATTTGAACCTGCCAGAATCTTTTTAATAAATTCTTTAGGATTGTTTACTACAATCAGCGAGCTGAGCAGGGATGGAAATGTACCCTTTACACCCGTACCATTTTCTTTATGACAGGAGGCACAATATTGCAGGTATAACTGTGCAGATTTTGATCCCGCAGGAATCGAAGAAATCATGTTTTGAGGATTAGCGGGATCAAGTTTTGAAATTTTGATAATCCGGTCGTCCGAAGGCAGGGGAAAACCGGATACCGGATTCCAGTCGCGTTTACTGGTTGCCAAATAAACATCTCCTGCCGGTGAAACACATAAATCTCTTATCCTGCCGAATTTATTTTCAAAATAAACCTGCTCACTAAGGATTTTTTTACCTTCTTTATCCATTTTCAACACTCTAAAGCTCTTAGCTTTTAATGTAACCAATAAAAGTGAATGTTTCAATGCCGGAATTTTATCGTAAGGATAGTAATCAAGGCCTGCTGGTGCTATGGTAGGAGTCCAGGCCTTAATTGGATCTATCGTGTTATTCAAACCCTTAAATGTGCTTTCTTCACTACTTTCAGCAAAACCCTGAACAGTAGGCCAACCATAATTTTTTCCTTCGCCAATCAAATTAATCTCATCATCTGTGGCATCCCCATGCTCAGAAGTATATAATTGTCCACTTTTCGAAAAAACCATGCCTTGAATGTTACGGAACCCCCATGCCCAAACCGGATTACCTTTCATGGGATTATCAGCTGCAGCACTGCCATCCATATTCATTCTAAGGATCTTACCATTTGGTGTTTGGGGATTTTGAGAATCAATCAAGCTAAGTGCATCGCCCGTTGCCCAATATAATAGCCCTTGGTGAACCGCAATTCGGGATCCATTATGGCCATTTCCTACAGGAATTTCCATTAATACCTTCGGGTCAACCAGTGTATCCCGGACTGAGGTATATCGCACCAGACGGGTAGCGTAATTTTTCTCCTTTTGAAAGGTATAGCATAAAAAGACATATGGGAACTGCTTCATGTCTGAATGAAGGGCCATACCCAACAGACCGGCAGACCGCGACTGCCAAACATCTTTTAGCTGCAAAAGTTTAGTTATACTCCCTGAAACCGGATCCATCCTGCTCACTACCCCAGCGTGTTCGGCAATCCAGATCTGATTATCGGGGCCCCAGGCAATTTCCTGTGGTACGTTTAGGTTGGAGGCAATGATTTTGATTCCATCTCCCTCCTGTTTCTGAAAAGTCAAGGGGGCTTTAAACGTGTCAACCTGATCCCAAGCAACTGAATAAACCAATCTGAACCAGCCAAATGCAATGAAAAATAAAGTATTCAAATAAAGATATTTCATAAAAAATCCGCTTATCCGAGTTTGCTATTTTCAGAAGTAATAAATAGAATTGTTTATCACATTATTTTATCGAGACCTGCAAGAATTAATTTCAAAAGATATAAAAACTATGCTAATAAATTAACCTCTTTCTATAATGATACAGTAAAAAAGATTGAAAAACCGGTGAACTATTAATTCAGTTATGATTCAATAAACCGATTTGTGTTAAAAAAATATTAGGGGAATAATAACCTTTTATAATTCATTATGAGTTGAACATAAATAAAAAATAAAAATTCATATATTCATGCAAAACATAAAAATCAATATTTTTTTTGAAAAGAACCCTCGTGGAGAGTTCATTAAAATTTTACGAGTATGGAAACAAGTTATACCTTCATAGCCCTGGCCATATTCCTAGCGGTAATGGTGATTGTTTTGTTAGTTCTTAAAAATCGAAAGGATCAAAAAGATTTTGAGCATAAAATAAAAAATGAACACATTGATCCCGAACATCATAAAGAAGAACGAATTTAAATTTTCAGAATTTAGGAAACTTAAAGATTTTAGTTTTAGGAAAAAAGCAAAAGAATACCTTTCAGTCCTTTGATTTTCATTAAAGTGATTAAATATTAAATTTATTAATAACTTAGTGTACAAAATTAGTGCTCATATCCTATATGAATCGTCGAAGTTTTTTATCTGCTGGTCATAATTCTAAAACACCTTTACCAGTTCAACCGCGAACTGATTCAGGTCTGAAGCCTTATTTTCCTCCTTTTGCCAAGCCGGAGCTTCTTCATTTATTAAATCGTACGTTATTTGGTATAAAACAAGCAGACCTCAGAGCCTTAAATGGAAAAACTCTTCCAGATTGCCTAGATCTATTGCTAAAAACGGAACCCCTACCCACACCTCCGGTAAATAACTATAACGACAGCACTTTAACCGATGCGAATGTTCCTGCCGGCCAAACTTGGGTAAATGCTCCATTTGATGGAAATGCCAATGGCCGCAGGTATACCTCGTTTAAATCATGGTGGACAGGCCTTATGCTCAATCAAGGTACCTCCCTTCATGAAAAAATGATTCTTTTTTGGCACAATCATTTTGCAACAGAAACTGTAGACATTGGAGATGCACGATATGTTTACAAACACCATATGCTGCTTAGAAAATATGCTTTAGGCAATTTCAAGGAGTTTGTGAAAGAAATAACCATTGATCCTGCCATGTTGAGATATCTGAATGGTTATCTTAACAATAAGAATGCACCCGATGAAAACTATGCTCGTGAGCTTCAGGAACTTTTTACTCTCGGAAAAGGTCCAAAATCTAATTATACTGAAGGTGACGTAAAAGCCGCTGCAAGGGTATTAACGGGATATACGGTAAATGCTACCACGATATCAAGTGTATTTGATCCGAGTAGACATGATATAAGCAATAAACAATTTTCAGCATTCTATAACAATACGGTCATTATAGGCAAAACCGGAGCAAGCGGAGCATCGGAAACAGATGAGCTAATCAACCTGATCTTTCTACAAAACGAAACAGCCCTTCATATTTGCCGAAGGTTATATAGCTTTTTTGTGTATTATGAAATTGATGATTTCACAGAGACTAATGTAATTGTTCCAATGGCAAACCTATTCAGAACCGGCAATTATGAAATAAAACCCGTTCTTAAATTACTGTTTGGGAGTGAGCATTTCTTCGATCCGGTGAACCGTGGAGGTCTGATTAAGAGTCCGGTAGATTTATGCATTGGATTGGCCAGAGAATTTGGAGTGATTTTCCCGGATGCTACTGACTACGTAAATCAGTATTTCATGCATGATTATATTCGTACTCAAGCCGCAAATATGCAGCAAAATATTGGTGATCCACCAAGTGTTTCCGGCTGGTCTGCTTATTATCAGGAACCACAATTCCATAAATTATGGATCAATGCAGACACGCTTCCCAGGAGAAATCAATTTACCGATTTAATGATTGGAAATGGATATACACGCAATGGAAAGAAAATTAATATCGACATACTTGCCTTTGTGAACTCTTTATCCGATCCGGCGAATCCGAATACCTTGATTAGCGACAGTTTGGATATAATTTACAGCATTACAATAACGCAGCAGGTGAGAGATTTTCTAAAAAGTATTTTATTATCCGGGCAAGCATCGGATTCTTACTGGACAGATGCCTGGAATAACTATAAAGGAAATTCGGGCAATACAATGAACAGAAATATTGTCCTGAGTCGCTTGCAATCGATGTTTAAATATTTGATGAACCTCCCTGAATATCAGTTATCATGAAAAGAAGGGACTTTATCCGAAGCACAGCTCCGGCGGGAATTATCTTTCCGGGTTTAATAAATGGTTTTACTTTTAAAGCGTTTGCCGAGTCACCGCTTGTATCAGCACTCACGCAGGCCCCAACCGAAACTGATCATGTTTTAGTTATTGTACAATTGAATGGAGGGAATGACGGTTTAAATATGGTTATACCTTTTGACCAGTATGACAACCTCGCAAATGCCCGTGCTAATATCATAATCCCTAAAAACAAGATCCTCAAACTTAACGGAACTAGCTTTACCGGTCTTCACCCATCCATGACCGGATTACAAACACTCTTCAACCAGGAGAAGCTGCAAATTATCCAATCGGTGGGTTATCCTCAGCCTAACTTTTCCCATTTTAGAGCTACAGATATCTGGCTCAGTGCCTCAGATTCGAATCAGACCATTAACTCGGGATGGGCAGGACGTTATTTAAATGAAGAATACAGTAATTACCCGATTGGCTTCCCGAATACCGTAATGCCAGATCCTCTCGCCATACAAATAGGTTCATTTGTCTCTCCAGCCATGCAGGGACCTGCAGTTAATATGGGAATGGCAATCTCAGACCCTGTAAACTTTTATAATTTGATTAATGGAATACAGGGTAGTGCCCCGAATACCCGTGGCGGAAAGGAATTGACCTACATCCGACAGATTGCCCAGCAAACTCAGCAGTATGCGAGTGTAATTAAAGCCGCTGCAGGAAAGGTCACTAAACAATTTTCAGGATATCCAACTGGCAATAGCCTTGCAGACCAATTAAAAATTGTGGCCAGGTTGATCGCAGGTGGATTAAAAACAAGAATTTACATGGTCAGCCTTGGGGGTTTCGATACTCATGCGCAACAAGTTGATTCAACAGCAAAAGAAAAAGGCAGTCACGCAAATCTTCTTCAAAGAGTCTCAGAGGGAATAAAAGCCTTTATGGATGATCTGGACTTTTTAAATGCGAACAAAAGGGTCATCGGAATGACTTTTTCCGAATTTGGCAGACGAATAAAATCAAATGGCAGTGTAGGTACTGATCATGGTGCAGCAGCTCCATTATTTGTTTTTGGACATTATGCCCAAAACGATGTCATCGGTAAAAGTCCTACCATCCCATTAATCACCAATACCGGAGATAATATTCCGATGCAGTACGATTTCAGGTCTATTTATGCTTCCATCCTTCAGCAATGGTTTTGTGTTCCGGAGAGAACCCTTGAGAATGTGATGCTTAAAAATTTTCAAAACATAAATGTGATTAAGAAATCAGCTCCTTGTATGTCTACGAGCCCTGATATCATTAATATAAATGCCGGAAAAAATCTAATCAGTAATTACCCAAATCCTTTTCAAACCTCAACCACGATATCCTATGAAAGCTTTGGCGGACATACACTAATCCAGATTTTCAATACGGAAGGGAAACTGATAAAGACTTTGGTAGATTCAGAAATCAATGCCGGAACTCATAAAGTAACATTTGAAAATGAAGGGTATTTACCGGGGGTTTATTATGCAAGGCTTCAGAATAATGCCATTCAACAAATCAGAACGATGCTTTTGGTCAGATAGATTGAAATCCTTTCCTTTTCAGCTGATCAAACACAATTATTTCAATAGATTGGTTGAAGGTTAGCTTTAATTCCCCGACTGTATATTTTCCAAAGTCATTAAACGAATATCCTCCTTAGTATTGATCAACCTTTCTTCATGAAGTTGAGCATGAAATATTTCGAGCTTTTGAAGCAGGTAATGGAGTTTTAGTTTTTCCCCATAATTTAAGTTCCCCGAGAGCATTTTACCCACATAATTCATTTCATCAAACAACTGGTTTATCAGCACTTGACCACTTTCGGTGATTGAAATTCTTTTAGAGCGCTTATCTCCCTGATCATCCCATTCCTGAACCAGTCCGGAGCTTATCAAACGACGGATAACCTCAGTTCCTGATGTTTTTTCCTGAATGTTTCTGTTGATCAATTCGGTTTTCGTCAGGCTTTCATGAGTGAATAAAATGGCCAGTGCGGTGAAATCCTCCGAGCTTTGCAATGGAGTACCCTCCAAGGTCTTTTTAATATAAGATTTTGAATAACGACTTAAATAAACTAAAAAACGTCCAATCGCATTGTCTATTTGATAAGCCAATTCCTGTTTATTTGTTTCCTTCGTGCCAAATCGGAGATCCTGCATCGCTACAGAGATGTTTTTTTGCTCCAGGTGATTGATCAGAAAACCGGAAAAATCACTCAGTGAAAGCCTTTTATCTCCACACTCCTGTTCAAACTCTTCTAAAAGATCTATGACTTGCTGAAGTACTTTATAACTTTTCATGTTTGTTTCGATTCAGTATTATTTTGACAAAATAGCTTCTGCTGCTAATCTTCCACTCTTCATTGCGGCATGAATGGAACCATTTAACAAGTGGTCTCCACAAATAAATAGGGTGTCATTAATCCGATAGTTAGCTAATGAAAAATCATCGCTGACATTTTTATTTTGAGGAAGAGCGTAAGGAATAGGGTAGGTCTTTAAATGCTCCCAGTTTATACAATCAGGGTACCAAAACATCAATTCGGATTTGACTTTTGTTATCAGTGAATCATCGTCTTTGAATGGGTCTTCAGCGATTATTGAAACAGAAATTAGCGATTTTCCTTCAGGGGCATAATCTGAAGAAACATTACTCATCACTGCTATATTATTGACAAGCTTATTGATATTCGCATTTAAAGCAATTAAAGCTTTCTGATAAGGCGCCTGATCGGCTGAGAAATACAAACAGATAACGGATTTTTTGTTCACCTCTGGCCTCTGAAATGGCATAGGTATAGAATCAGCCGCTGTTGCTATCAGAATACTAGCCGCTTGATACGTCTTTCCTGATTGACTTATCAATTCCATTCCGTCTATGTTCATTACGGCTTCGTTCAATATCAGCTCATCTTGAGAGAATTTGGATGCCAATTGATTGGAGATCATCCCCATACCTTGAGCAGGTACAGCTGTATCAGACTCACTGAACATTTTAAACAAAAACTCAAACATTCGGGAAGAAGTTTCCAGATTTCGCTCAAGGTAGATTCCAGACATGAATGGAATGAAGAAATTGGCGATCATTTTCTCACTGAAACCCCTATTTATTAAGTATTCTAAAGTGGTGAATTCCGGTTTTAAGAAAATCTCATCTATACTTGCAAACGACAATTTCAAGCGTAACATCAGCATCTTAATCTTGTCTTCTAAACTACCCACCGGGGATTTAAGCGTACGAAAAAATGAACTCGGATCCCTTAAAGGATCTCTGATCTCATCAATTCCGGAATTTCCTAAAATAATTGATCCCGGATTGAAGGAACGCAAATTCAGTTCCTGATAATCCAGAAATCTTTTAGCTTCCGGATAAGCTGTTAGAAGAACCTGAAAGCCTCTATCCAGTAAGAATCCCTTAAACTTATCCGTTCTGACTCTCCCACCCGGCGCATCAGAAGATTCCAGTATTTTAACCTTCCGACCTGCTGATTTCAAAACCCGAGCAGCTGTGAGCCCGGAAAGGCCTGCCCCTATTATAATGGTATCATATGAATCAGTATTCAAAGCGATATTGAGCTTTAACGTGAATTGAATTAAACAAACTTGGCATAAGGTAATCTACCAAGAGGTTCGGTGGTAAAATAACTGTCTAATCCGGCTACAGTCACCGTTCCGGCCTTCAGATGATCTACATAACCATCATTCCCAACGATACCATCTTCCATCAAAACATGAACGATTTCACCGATCACAATTTTTGTGTTATTTAGAGATATATCTATGAGTTCACGAGGCTGCAATCCGATTTTAATACTTGCTTGCGCCACAAATGGGGCCTTAAACGGATCTAAATAAAACTCGTGAAAACCGCAGGGTTCAAACTCGGATATGCCCGAAGGAAAGCGTGCACTGGATTGATGAGCTTGCTTAAAATAATGAGGTAGGACATTATTTAGGGTGTACTCCTTGTTCACAATAATATTGGCCAGTGAATCTTGATCATTACCCTCAGGCCTGAATACCATACCCAGGAGGGCAGGATTTGCACCGACATGAAAAATCGAATTGAATAGTCCCAGATTACTGATGCCCTTTTCATTAATTGTTCCAAGCATATGAAGTGACTTGTAACCCGGCAAACTGTTTATAAACGTCGTGCGATAACGCTTTTCCATCGCAGCGATATGAGTCTGATTAAAGTTCATTTTACATGGTTTTTAAATTTCCCATTCCCCCATCAATCCCCAAGACCTGACCGCTTATCCAGCTGCCTTGATCTGATAATAGGAAAGCAATCGCTGATGAAATATCCTCAGGCTTGCCTATTCTACCGAGCGGGTGTCTCTTTGCTGAGATATCCCGTTTATCGGAAGTGCTGAGCAAATTAGCTGCCAGAGGAGTGTCTGTTAATGAAGGAGCTATCACATTCACTCTGATGTTTTGTGATGCAAACTCAGCTGCGAGCGAAAGAGCTAAACTTTCAACACCACCCTTCGCCGCAGCGATACTGGCATGATAGGGCATTCCTGTCTTCGCAGCTACCGAACTGAGGAGTACAATGGAAGAAGAACCTGCATTACGCAGAGACTTGTATGCCGACTGTATGACTCGGGCAGCTCCTATAACATTTAATTTATAATCATTTAAAAAATCATCTTCAGTGTATCGACTAAATGGTTTGAGATTGATACTTCCAACAGCATAAACTAAACCATCCAATCTTTCAGGAAGCTTTTCACTAAGCGTATTTACATCTGATAAAATATCCATAGGAATATGAACCATACCATTTGGCCAATCGTGAGACTCAGTCCTGGAAACATTAAAAACCTGGGCTCCCTGAGATCCTAATAGCTTCACCAGATTTAAGCCTATTCCGGAACTCCCCCCAACAACAAGTATATTTTTACCACTAAAACTCATTATCCAATATGTTTTAAGAATTCATTTCTTGTTTCAGACGATAAAAACCGGCCACTATATTCTGTGGTCACCGTTGAACTATTCATGTCACGGATACCCCTTGAGGAAACACAGTGATGATGGGCATCAATAACCACAGCAACATCTTCTGTACCTAAGGCCGTTTTAATTTCATTGGCAATCTGTATGGTCAATCTTTCCTGCACCTGTGGTCGCTGAGAATAATATTGAACAATACGATTTAACTTAGATAGTCCAATGACTTTTCCATTACTGATGTAAGCAATGTGTGCCTTACCTGTAATTGGGACAAAATGATGTTCACAATTACTATAGACTGCAATGTTCCTTTCCACTAACATCTGATTGTACTTGTATTGATTGTTGAATAAAGTAACAGAAGGTTTATCGGCAGGATTAAGACCACTAAAGATCTCTTTTACATACATCTTGGCAACTCTTTTTGGAGTATCCCTTAAACTATCATCATTAAGATCCAGTCCCAGAATATTCATGATATGACTGAAATGCTTCTCGATCAATTCTATTTTTGTTTCATCATCTAATTCAAATGCGTCCTTACGCATCGGGGTATCAAAAGCAGCCGAAATATGATTTTCAGCCATTAGATTTAATAAATCCTGTTCGGCGGTTTGTAAAACAGAATTACCATTCATTTCATCCATGGTATATTTTCGTATTAATAAAGCGCAATAATAACCATAACATTCTATTATATCAGATTTAATTCGTCTCAATAATGTCAAATATTAACTGTAAAAATTCATGAAAAACCACCCAAAAAGATTTTTTTTGAAAATGATCTATAAATTCAATAAACCTGTACGCATCCATAATCATCCAACCTTCAACAAGGGGCTTTAATCACTCAAAGAATAAATAGCCTGAGATCGATACACGACCTTGCCGGAGCCTGAAAATTTTTCTCAGCTTTTGGAAAGCAGGGTATCTTGCTCTTGGCTTATGGCGGTCCCGTGTTCTGCCCTATTTTTTTGCGGGAAATTGAATCCTTGTCGTTAGAATCAGGATGGCAAAAAAGATAGAGCTGCAACCCGGGTTTGCTTAACCCGGAGCTGTTTTCCATCGGATTGGACAGTCCGCCAAGATGCCGTGACTGCTCAATAGGTAAGATCTCCCGGCCTCCCCCAGTATCGGGGAGAGTACCTAAAAAGGGAATTTAAAAGCATCCATTGCAGCTATTAATCAAACTTCAATTCCAGCCACCGAGCTGGAATCCCCTGTTTATTACTACTGATTGTCATCCTGGCGAAGGCCAGGACCTTCTGCTATCCGATATCTATCGGATCTCGCAGAGGCGAGAACCTAATTTTAATTAACGCGAAATTTATTCCTATGGTAATTAAACTATGCTCAGCCAAAATCATTGGTTATATTTAGACCATTCCTAGCTAAATGATAGTTAATGAAAAATCTAATGACGACTTTGCTTATTTTATTCCATGTGTGTACGCTGATTGCACAAAGTGAAAAACCCAAGTTCGCACAACCGTCCCCCAAATCACAGATAAATAAAATCGGTAATGATCAAAAAATTCAGCAAGCTTTTCAAATCATTGAGCAGCTAGAACCTGAAACCATGAAAGAACTGATTGAACTTACTGAGATTCCTGCCCCACCATTCCAGGAACAAAAAAGAGCAGAACGCTACAGACAAATGCTTCAAAATGCAGGGGTCGATTCCATTTGGATCGATGAAGTCGGTAATGTTCTTGCCTTGAGAAGGGGAAAAAGCAAGGGAAAAACCGTTCTTATTGAGGGTCATTTAGACACTGTTTTCCCGGCAGATACCGATGTAAGTATAAAAATGAAAGGCGATACCTTATTTGCACCAGGAATTGCGGATGACACCAGAGCACTTAGTGTCGTTCTGACGATTTTAAAGGCGATGAATCGCGCAAAAATTTCTACTGAATCGGATATTTTGTTTGCCGGAACCGTCGGTGAAGAGGGCTTGGGTGATTTGAGAGGGATCAAACATATTTTTAAAACCAAAAGTCTCAAGATCGATTCACATATCGCTTTGGATGGTGGTAATATTAGTGGACTGGTTACTAATGGTTTGGGTTCGGTTCGCTATAAAATAACTCTAAATGGACCGGGAGGGCATTCGTGGGGAGCATTTGGATTAGCCAATCCGCATCATGCACTGGGTAAGGCCATTGACTATTTTAATACCGCCGCATCAAAATTTGTTGAAATCGGACCAAAAACCAGTTACAATATTGGCCGAATAGGTGGTGGAACTTCAGTAAACTCCATTCCTTTTGAAAGTTGGATTGAAGTTGATTTGCGTTCAATAAGTCCGGAAAAATTACATGGAATTGAGCAGATCCTGCTTAAAGAGTTTAATAAGGCTCTAATCGACTATAATTCCACCATAAAAACTGGCACCAAACTTACTGTACAATTCGAAAAGATTGGTGAACGACCTTCAGGCTTGCAAAATGAAGAACTTCCACTGATTCAAAAAGCCATTGCCGCAATTGAATTCTTTAAGGCATCCCCTTCCTTAGGTACCGGATCTACCAATTCAAATATTCCTATTTCGCTGGGAGTTCCCAGCATTACCATTGGAAGAGGAGGGAATGGTGGAAATACTCATTCGCTAGATGAGTGGTGGATCAATGAAAATGGGGCTGAAGGCATAAAATTCGGACTTTTAATGCTAATTGCTGAAGCCGGACTAATTCAATAATTGACTTGAATTGTAACAGATTAATGTACAATCTTTTATAAATCCTTTTTTATTCTCAAATTCATAGAAAACAAATATTAAAATTATGGCAGGTTTAGGCGGACCAGAAATCATATTGATTATGGTAGTAGTATTACTAATGTTCGGTGGCAAGAAAATCCCCGAATTGATGAGAGGTTTAGGAAAAGGCATGAAAGAATTCAAAGATGCCAAAGACGGTTTAAAAGAAGAGCCTGAAGTAAAACAGGCATCTGTAATCAAAGAAAGCTAATAAAAAAGGATCCGTTTTTCGGATCCTTTTTTATTATTAGAGATTATTACCCTCAAATAAAAAATAGATTTTTATTTCTTCAAAGTCAGGATTTGTCCGGCATGATTTTTTGTATCAATTTCAGTGATTACTTTTTGGATATATCCATCCTTGTTAATTAAAAAAGTGGTCCTGGTGGTACTAAAGGATTTTACACCATTTCTTTCTTTCTCAGTCCAAACACCATATTTTGTAACCAATGATTTTTCCGTATCAGCCAATAATGAGAATGGCAGATTATTTTTTGCGATAAAATCACGATGAGAAGCCTCATCGTCAATACTAACACCCAGAATCGTATAACCCTCCTTCTTTAAGGCTTTGAAATTGTCCCGCAAACTACAAGCCTGGGCTGTACATCCGGAAGTATTATCCTTAGGATAGAAATATAATACTAATTTTTTCCCTTTAAATTGTTTAAGGGATACCGATTCCCCATCCTGGTCTTTTGATACGAAATCAGGAGCTTTGTCGCCGGCTTTTAATGGGGTCTGCGCTTGAATGGGCCCCGGCCCAATCAAGCCAATAAGGAAAACAAGGTAGAATAGTGATTTCATAATTGGTTTTTTTCTAAAAATACAGATTTTGAAAGAAAAATAGAGGTAATTAGTCGGTTTCCAAATTATGGCCTGCCTTAATCAGTTGAAATTGTTTATTTCCTACGCCAATTCCAAGTTATGATAAACCACAATTCCCCATATACCTTCTTAAATATCCAAACTAAGTTGATCGGGAAATAAGCTAAAATTAATTTTAACGGTATCCACAGCAGGCATGAATCCATCGCCAAGAACTGGTTGAATGAAGCAATTCCTGTGAAGTTTAGATTTATTTTTTGTTTAAAATTTGTATAAACTATAGCCATGTCATGCTCATCACCATTCTCAGAAAATGAGTTAATGGTTGACTTATCCTGGGTTTTTATAATCCAAGGCGAAGCAGGCAAAATCAATAATCTTCAGGTGCAATTGATAATTTGATCTCTAAAAAATTCCGGGGATTAAACTTTCGAACCATAAAATCAGCCTGAAGGACTTTGTTTGTGCAGATGGATAGCTTCATGAAATTGTTGAACCGAAAACTGGCTTGTTACATGCTTTAAGATGATAAAATTGAATTTAGAGCTGAGAACTGGTAAAAAAACAAGGCGCCAGCCCTTAGGGAGGCGCCTTGTGCATGTATCTTTATTCTAATTTTATCTAACCGGTGCCGGACTTGGTCCATCAGCTTGGGAAATCCCATCTAAATCGTAGACAATATTTCCTCCACGGATGGTCATGGTTGTCTGAAAGCGCTCTTTACCCGGGAATTTGCCACCCCTCACCGGCCATCCAAAATCACCCTTAATAATTCTAAAGATGGCGATATCAGCAACGGATCCCTGAGAAAGGTTTCCAAGTTCCTCTAGCTTAATAGCTTGAGCCGGATGCCAGGTACTTGCAGCAATCACTTCTTTCAATGGCATTCCTGTTGCCATGAATAAACCCATAATATTTTCCATACTTTTCATGGGGCCATTCATACTTCCGGTATGTAAATCAGTACTGATGGTATTCGGGAAAAATCCTGATTGAACAGCCGGTACACCTTGATTGTACAAGTAACTAGCTCCCCCAAAACCAACATCAAAGATAACTCCCCGTTCCCTGGCTTTATAAACAAATGGTTTTACTTTACCATTCATATCCACAATAGATTCCCTGCCATTGGGATCATTCGAACCATTTCCACCAAAAGCGTGGGTATAAATATCGCCCTTTCTAAATTTCACATTGAACAATGAATCCAAGGGTAGAAAGGGATCGGCCGAACCAAAATCAACCATAATTGGAATATTGGCCAGCCTACCTGCCTCCAAAGCCCGGTCGGTCGGCACCCAGGTACGGCCTGAAAAATGGGCCAGTTTAACTCCCACAATATGATTTGGATATTTTTTAGCCATTTCTGCCGTTTTTACAGGATCCATCTCATCGATGTTATTTTCGCCGGCACCATTCATTCCGGTACCAACGATATTAAGCATGGCCAATACTCGAGTCTGAGAAGCATCAATGGTTTGCTTTTTATAAAGCTCAAAATCTCTCCATCCCGGACTTCCGGCATCGACAGCGGTAGTTACACCTGAACGAAAGGTGAAGCCATCAGCAGGCAATGCCGATGGTGCATTTTTAAGATAACTACCATCATGGCCCCAAAAAAAATGAACATGAATATCCACCAAACCCGGAGTAACATATAAGCCTTTGGCATCAATAATCCTTTCGGCAAGATCAGGATTGATATTCTTTGCAATCATGGCAATTTTACCCTCTGCTGCAGGAATAGCCGGACGCGCAGGTACAGCCGGACGGGCAGGACGACCATTTGCTGCCGGACGCTCGGGCATGGCGGGACGGGCAGGACTTCCTCTCCTGCCGGCAGTAAATGCGATGTCCATAACTTCATTGATGTTATTTTTTGCATCAATAACATGCCCCCCTTTGATGATGTAGGCATAGGGTTTACCGGATGATGATCCATTGGATTGAGCCTCTGCCCTGAACCCGAAAATTACCAAAACGGTGAATAGGAATAGTTTTGTTCTCATGAGTTGCTTATAAAATTTTCGAAATATAGAAAATACCCGGCAAGGCCATTGTAACAATACCATTGTCCGACAGAAAATCATGGTAGATAAAATGGACCCAGTGGATCAAAGATGCCGAAAAAAACACTGAATAGTCGAATTTTTAAACAATTCTGTTTCTTATATTGCAATTAATCCATTAGTGCTAATTATGCAGGAACAAAATAAACAAGAATCCCATCACTTCGGCTTGGAACACAGCGATCTTATCCAACTTAAACGCTGGAACACGCCGACAATTTACAATGGTTGGGAACAAATTACCGGGCAAAATCGTACCAAAGACGCCTTTAATCTCGAGGAAACTCGCGACTTTATGCCTCAGATGGGACCGATGATTGGCTATGCCGTTACTTTAACAATTGAACCAAGTAATCCTCAGCATAAAATTTTAAATCCCAATGCCTATATGGAATACCTCCATTATGTGGCTCATAGCCCGGGACCAAAAATTGTGGTGGTAAAGGATTTAGATAAATCACAGATTGTGGGTTCCTTCTGGGGTGAAGTCAATAGTAATGTTCATAAATCCCTTGGTTGTATCGGCACAATCACGGATGGGGCCATACGCGACCTGGATGAAATGACCAATGCCGGATTTAAAGCTTTAGCCAAAAGACTCTGTGTGGGTCATGCCTATCCGGCTTGTGTTAATTGGAATTGTGAGGTGGAAGTATTTGGCAGAAAAGTACAACCTGGCGACCTGATCCATGCCGATAAACATGGCTTTATAGTTATTGCACCGGATGAGCAGAGCCGATTATTAGAGGCAGTACGATTTATGGATGCTAATGAATGTAACACCATAATTCCTGCAGCACGTGATGCAGTAGGACATACTAAGGATGAAATTTTAGAAAGTATCCATCATAGCAGTAAAGCTTTCAACCAAAATATAAAGGAAAAATTCAATCGTAGTGGCGAGTTTTAAGCTAAAAGCATAAAGCTAAAAGCTTAAAGCTAAAAGCCTATAGCTGATAGCTATCCAAACCCACCCTTAGATCCAAATTTCAAATCTGGAGTGCATAGTTTAAATGTTATCGGTAATGAGAAAAGAAATACAAGATTGAAATTAACAATCCGGTATCACTCATCCTCATAGGTGGCACTTATTACTACTGGCTAAATCCCCTGATGTATGGACGGGCAGGTGGTCGTTCTCCCGTATTAAATTGGGCTCCCCTGCTCGTACGATAAGTCATATTCATATAGGGAGTTTCAATTCGACGTCCAACAGGCGAATATTTACTACTTTCCCAATTTGATTCCATATAATGATTGGTTATTCCGGAGGTCAGCAGTAACCTTTCGGCATTAAATGGCTCCTTTTTTGTTAGCATCATCTCTACTATCCAATGTGGTTGAGCATTGGAAGCATGATACTGATCGAACGGACCGGGGAAGCCGAGTAAGGAAGCAATTGTCGGTTCGGCCTGTCCTTCAATTTCCCCGGCATAAGTCCATCCGGGACCAGGAATACCAATAATCGCAGCCTTCGTTCCATCATTATATTCAATTACACAAATATTTGTTCTGGGATTTGCTTGATAGTTCTCCGGTTTTAGTTCCAGTCTGTTGGCTACGGCAACAAGCAATTTACCCGCCCATACATTGCTTTCTATCCACTTCCATGATTCAGGTCCGCGGATAGATTGAATCGATTTTACGCCTGTCTCTCCACCCTTACGACGTTCTACGAATGCATGCAATAATTCAATGCAATGGAATATCGCTCCCTCATCCGGAGCAGCTCCAACCACAATCGAATGTTTTATTGGGGTGTCGTTTTCCAGTTCTAT
>VGGW01000053.1 GCA_016868395.1 Bacteroidota bacterium
AATGGGTACCTGAGGTCTGGCAAGTATCTCTGCTGCAGTGGCTTTTTTGCCTCCTTTTTGTTCTTTTTCCACTTTCTCAGGCTCATTGGAGCTACTTTCCTCCATGCTTTGAGTAGTTGAAATACTGTCGGCAGAACCAGATTCCAGAGTTTTAGAATTGGATTGACAAGAGCTGATGAAAATACCTAAAACAAGAGCATAAATTGGGATTAACTTTTTGATCATCATTTAAAAAATAGACAAGTTTGGGTGGTTTTTTATTTGTTCACGAAAATAATTAAAAATAGACTTAAATGCATTATCGGCTCTGAAATTTATAAAGAATATCGATGTCCGTTTCACTGAATCGATTGAGGATAATTGCATTAACTTTGAATTTTTAAAATTCAAATGATTGAAAAGGTATTAACGGGTTTAAAAATATCTTCCCTAAATGAGATGCAGCGTGTTGCCATAGCAGCTGCCGAAAGCAGGGATACGATTATTTTATCACCTACGGGATCGGGTAAAACCATCGCTTTCTTAATTCCGTTGTTAAAACAGCTTGAGGATTCAAAGCAGGGGGTACAATCTCTAGTGCTGGCTCCTTCCCGGGAGTTAGCTCTGCAAATTGAACAGGTTTTCAAGGCCATGCTTAGTGGTTTTAAAGTCAATAGTTTTTATGGCGATCATCCGGTAAGGACGGAAAAAAACAACCTTACACAGGCACCTGATGTATTGATAGGTACTCCCGGTCGGGTAGCTTACCATATTCGTCATGAGAATTTTAATCTGAATACTATCCATACCCTGGTACTGGACGAATTTGATAAGGCTCTTGAATTCGGTTTTGAAGAGGATATGAGTTTCATTATCAGTCGCCTTAATAAGGTCGACAGGAGAATATTAACATCGGCAACAAAGATGGATGCCATACCCTTGTTTACAGGATTGGTAAATCCACAGGAGGTTAATTTCTTATAGGATGGAAATAGCCTTCCAAATCTTAGAATAAAATCAGTAATTACTGAAACAAGCGATAAATTGAAAGCTTTATTCTCCTTGATCTGCAAAATTGGGAATCATTCATCCTTGGTTTTTTGCAATCATCGGGAGGCGGTCGACAGGATAAGTGCTTTGCTTTGGGACATGGGCCTGGATCATGGAGTTTTTCATGGAGGAATGGACCAAGAGGATCGTGAAAAGGCATTGCTGAAATTCAGGAATGGCACTTACAGGCTGTTAATTACCACAGATCTTGCATCCAGAGGCTTAGATATTCCTGTAATAGATTATGTGATTCATTATCAGCTTCCTCATCATGAAGAAGCATTTCTGCATAGAAATGGACGAACTGCAAGAATGCATTCAAGCGGAACCGCCTACATAATTCTGGCTAAGAACGAAAAGTTGTCTTTTTTATCAGATAAAATAGAAGTGGAGGAATTACCTGAAAAGGATATTATACCGTTGAATACAGATTGGCTCACCTTGTACCTCGGTGCCGGCAGGAAGGATAAAATTAATAAGGTTGATATTGTTGGCCTTTTAATGAAAAAGGGTAAATTAGACAAGGATGAACTTGGTTTAATCGAAGTTCATGACTTTTCATCTTATGCTGCTGTCAAGCTCGACAAAATTGATACAGTAGTAAAACTGCTGAAAATGGAGAAGATTAAGAATAAAAAAATCAAAATTGAAGTTTCCAAATAGTAGGTGAGAGTAATAATGACATCATGAAAAAGCTTCGGGTAGCACTTAAGCTGAACGATCAGGAAATTGTTGACATCCTTAAACTGGTAGATTTTTCCATTACCAAATCTGAATTAGGAGCTATTTTCCGCAATAAGGAGCATGAGAATTTTAAGCCTTGCGGCGATCAAATTTTACGAAATTTTCTCAACGGTCTCATTATTTATAAACGCGGCCCGAAATCGGAATAACACCGTATTCACTGTTTTAGGGTTAAAATAGACATCAACATCAAGCAAAGTATTTTTTTTGGCCAATACAAAGCAACCCCCATTTGCCTACAATATTTTATCCTTTAACTGAATTGAAACCTGAAGTATTTTAACCTAAACTGACAGGACTGTTCATAAGCTTTGGCCTAAGCACAAAATCTCCGTTAACTTTTTTTCCTTCCCGAAGCTTCGGGACAGCGGCGGCATTTATTCGTTTTTGTATATTGTTTTTTAAGGTACTCATGGTCTCGTCGTTCCTCCTCGGCATGTTTCTTTTCTGCCCGTCCGAACGGGTCCATCCGGGCGGGTTGCAGGAACCTCCCGTAGGGAAGCTTGAGCACAAATGAAAACAACAAAAAAAGCGAAAAAAGAAAAGAGAAAGTTTGTGAGTTATGAATAAGATTATTAATTCTATTGTTTGAATTTTCCCATTGATAAATGATTTATTACCTTCCACCCTTAATCAAATCCAATGGATAAGTCCGGTAATACCATGAGTTTATTCAAACCTACATACATTAAGGGTAATTCCTTTCAAATAGGTTTGTATGCAGCCATAACGGTATTTTTGACATATACCATGGTTTTTGGGTTTAGAAAATCCTTTACTATAGCCACATTTGATGGAATGACGATTGCAGGCTATAGTTACAAAACCATACTGGTAATCTCTCAAATGTTAGGCTACATGCTGGCTAAATTCTATGGCATTAAGTACATATCGGAGCTAAAGCGGCATGGCCGAGGAAAGATTATTCTTTTTTTAACCTCGATTTCGTGGCTTAGCTGGTTGTTTTTTGCGCTAATTCCTGCCCCGTTCAATATCCTTTTTCTGTTGATCAATGGTTTCCCCTTAGGAATGCTCTGGGGGGTTGTTTTCTCTTATGTAGAGGGGAGGAGAAGCACTGATTTCATAGGAGCCACTCTCGCCGTCAGTTTTATATTCGCTTCAGGTTTTGTCAAAACAGTAGGAGCCTGGTTAATGCTGAATTTTAATATTTCAGAATTTTGGGTACCATTTTTCACAGGATTGGTATTTGCGGGCCCATTATTACTGTTTGTATACCTTATTGAAAAAATTCCTGCTCCAGATGATGAAGATGTGGCTTACCGGATGAACAGGATTCCAATGTTGGCTGCCGACCGAAAAAAGTTCATTAGAATGTTTCTGCCCGGACTATCAGCTTGTATTTTGATTTATACTTTCGCCACTATTTTTAGGGATATGAGGGATAATTTTGGTGCCGAAATGTGGAAGGAGATGGGCTTTTTTGATAAGCCTGAACTTTTTGCGAAAACAGAAACCCCAATTTCTATCATTATTCTTATTCTGATAGGGAGTATGGTGCTCATCAAGGACAGTTTTAGAGCATTTTTGCTTTCCCATGTTTTGATTGGTATGGGTTTTGTCCTGGCAGGAATATGTTCCTTTCTTTTTATAAACGGGGCAATGACTCCGGTGTGGTGGATGACCCTTGTTGGACTTGGCTTATACATGGTTTATATACCGTTTAATTCGGTATTTTTTGAACGGATGATTGCCAGTTTTAAACATACCGGAAATGTAGGTTTTCTAATCTATCTTGCAGATTCTTTTGGCTATGTCGGTAGTCTTGGGGTTATGTTTAGTAAAGAGATTTTTAAGATTCAGTTAAATTGGGTAAACTTTTTTTCTAACGGTGTAATTTTACTTTCGCTGGCCGGACTGGCTTTAACCATCTTTTCATTTATTTATTTTTATACGAAACAGAAGGCTCTAATTTTAGATAGAATTTCCTCCGGCATTAAATAGATTTTTATATTGATTATGGATAAACAACTCATTGAACAAGTACTTAATGAATACGGATTTCAGCCTGAGCAGTTTGATTATAGACCATTTGGAACGGGTCACATCAATTCTACATGGCTAATCAGTATCAAAAATCGTTCAGAGCAGTACATATTACAGAGTATTAATAGAAACGTATTCAAGGAGCCGGAGCGTATTGCCGGGAATGTTAGGCTTTTATCAGACTATCTAAAACAGCATAATCCAAACTATCTTTTTGTAGGGGCTATTCCAACCCGTTTTGGTAAGGAAATGGCTTTCATCGGAGACATCTACTGGAGACTTACTGAGTTTATAAAAAATTCGGTTTCCTTTGATACATTGAGTGATCCGGATCAGGCTTATGAAGCGGCTGTGCAGTTTGGAAGATTGAACAGATTGCTCGCCGATTTTGATGCTTCACAGCTTCAGGAAACCATACCGGGTTTCCATGATCTTGGATTGCGTTACCAGCAATTTACAGATGCCTTGGAACAAAGTTCTCAAAATTTTAAGCTAAAGGCTGATTCTGAAATTCAAAAGGCTAAAAAATATTCCTTTATTCTCGAGTATTTTAATTCAATTAAAAATTCGCGTGATTTTCCTAATCGGGCGATGCATCATGACACCAAAATCAGTAATATGTTATTCGATAGAGATACCATGAAGGGTATTTGTGTTATCGATCTGGATACCATGATGTCCGGAAAATATATTTCTGATTTGGGTGATATGATGAGAACCTACCTTTGTGCCTTTTCAGAAAATGAGCCGGATATCGACAAGATTTTTATTCGTATTGATTACTTTGAAGCGATTATAAAAGGTTATTTGTATGAAATGGGATCTATTTTGACAAAAGTTGAAAAGGATTTGATCCTCTTTTCAGGGAAGTACCTGATTTATATGCAAGCGATCAGGTTTTTAAGTGATTATTTGAATGGAAGTATTTATTATCCCATTTCTTACCCTGAGCAAAACCTAGATAGGGCAAAAAACCAGTTTAAATTATTAACTGAGTTCTTTGAGAAGGAAAAAAAATTAAATGAAATTGTGAATAAATGCTTGAATAACAATTCATTCAATTTTTAGGGTATTTTTCGTTAAAATACTGTAAATGTGATTTTTGTCTAGAAATAAAAAATAAAAATTGGTTGAAATTATTTTTTTGATTATAACTTTTTTTAAAAATAAATAAGTAATTTGCATAAACACATAAAAATTAAACAACTAAATTTTTTATTAATGGAAACCGGTACAGTAAAATTTTTCAACGAATCCAAAGGATTCGGATTTATTACCCTTGAGGATGGCAAAGAAATTTTTGTTCACGTAAGCGGACTTAAACAGGATATAAGACAAAATGATAAAGTAGAGTTTGATGTTGAAGAAGGTAAAAAAGGCCTAAGTGCAGTTAATGTAAGACTTGCTTAAAGATTTACTTCCTTTCAATCCGGACATTACATCCTAAGAAAAAGCCGTGCAAATTCATATTTGCACGGCTTTTTCTGTTATTAATTAGCCTTAGGCATTATCAGCATTCAAAAAAACAAAATGATTATCAAATACATCCAGCTTGATTTTACTGTCTTTGTCGATTTTCCCGGATAGAATTTCTTTTGACAATTCATTTAAGATTCTTTTCTGAATAACTCTTTTCAAAGGTCTTGCCCCAAACTGTGGATCATATCCCAGTTGTGCCAACCAATCCAGCGCATCTTCAGATGCTTCAATTTCAATTCCCATTTCAGCGAGCGTATTCTGTACGCCTTTGAATTGTAAGGTAACAATGTCTCTAAGTTCATTTCGATTTAGAGGGGTGAACATGATTAATTCATCTATCCTGTTTAAAAATTCAGGTCTGATGGTTTGTTTTAACAATTCGAACAATTCATTTTTTGTTTTGGCTATTACCTCATCTCTATTGGTCTCGTTCAAATCCTTAAAATTATCCTGTATCAAATGGGAGCCAATATTAGAAGTCATGATGATGATGGTGTTTTTGAAATTGACTAGGCGTCCTTTGTTGTCTGTTAATCGCCCATCATCCAATACCTGTAGTAAGATATTGAATACATCAGGGTGGGCTTTTTCAATTTCATCAAGAAGTATTACAGAATAAGGTTTTCTTCTTACGGCTTCAGTCAACTGACCTCCTTCATCATATCCTACATATCCCGGAGGCGCTCCAATCAGTCTTGAAACAGCATGACGCTCCTGATATTCGCTCATATCTATGCGGATCATAGCATGCTCGTCATTAAAAAGATATTCAGCCAAGGCTTTGGCGAGCTCGGTTTTACCTACACCCGTGGTGCCGAGGAAGATGAATGAGCCAATTGGCTTACGTTTATCCTGTAATCCTGCTCTGGATCGGCGAATAGCATCAGAAATAGCTTCAATAGCTTCATCCTGACCGGCGACTCGCTTGTGCAGCTCAAACTCCATTTGCAATAATTTCTCGCGTTCACTTTGAATCATTTTAGTAACCGGAACACCTGTCCACCGTGAAACTACTCCTGCGATATCTTCGGCAGTAACTTCTTCTTTCAGCATGCGATTATCAACCTGGGTTTCGGTCAATTGCTTTTTTAATCGTTCAGCCTTATCCTGAGCTTCCTTTATTTTTCCATATCTCAGTTCTGCTACTTTTCCATAATCTCCTGCACGTTCAGCCTGATCTGCCTCAAGTTTGAAAGTTTCTATTTGTTCAACCTGATTGTTGATTGCATCTACCAGGTCTTTTTCTGCCTTCCAGCGAGCCTTAAGCGAATCACGTTCACTTGAAAGGTTAGCGATTTCTTCCGATAGCTCTTTCACTTTTTTCTCATCATTCTCTCTTTTGATAGCCTCACGCTCAATTTCCAATTGCATGATTTTACGATCCAGCTCATCCACTGCCTCAGGCACTGAATCCATTTCCAAGCGTAGTTTTGAAGCAGCTTCGTCCATGAGGTCAATGGCTTTATCAGGTAGGAAACGATCTGAAATATATCGTTGAGATAACTCTACCGCAGCGATAATAGCTTCATCTTTGATTCTTACCTTATGGTGAGTCTCATACCTTTCCTTTAAACCTCTTAGGATAGAGATCGCATCCTGCGTACTTGGTTCATCAACCATTACTTTTTGGAATCGACGCTCCAGGGCTTTGTCTTTCTCGAAATATTTTTGGCATTCGTTCAGCGTAGTTGCTCCGATAGCACGTAATTCTCCACGCGCAAGTGCAGGTTTAAGAATGTTAGCTGCATCCATAGCACCTTCTCCACCTCCGGCACCAACCAGGGTGTGAATCTCATCAATAAATAGGATAATCTCCCCGTCACTTTGTATTACCTCCTTTACTACTGCTTTAAGGCGTTCTTCAAACTCACCTTTGTACTTCGCTCCCGCAATCAGAGCGCCCATATCCAATGAGAAAACTGTTTTAGTTTTCAGATTTTCCGGCACATCACCTTGTATAACTCTAAAGGCAATACCTTCTGCAATAGCAGTTTTACCAACACCCGGTTCTCCAATCAAAATTGGATTATTCTTTGTGCGTCGCGAGAGAATTTGAATTACCCTTCTGATTTCATCATCACGTCCTATGACGGGATCAAGCTTGCCTGATTCTGCAAATTCATTCAGATTACGAGCATATTTATTCAAAGCATTATAAGTTGCCTCTGCATTTTGGTCGGTCACCCGCATATTGCCTCTGAGTTCGAGGATGGCTTTTTTTAGATCTTTTTGATTAACTCCTGCATCCTTTAGAATAGAGCTGACTTTGTCGCCTGTTTCAAGTAATCCTAAAAGTACATGCTCTACAGAGACGAATTCATCTTTAAATTCTTTTAAATAAGACACTGCTTTCTGTAGCGCCGTATTAGCCCCTGAGGAAAGGTAAATATCACTCCCGCTGACTTTCGGGAAGCTTTTTATCTGAACATCAAGTACTTCAGAAATCCGGTTAATATTGACATTTAGTTTTTTCAGAAGGTAACTGATCACATTTTCATCAACACTCAACAAGCCTTTCAGGATGTGAGCAGTTTCTATAGCCTGCTGCTGGTTGCCGCCTGCTATTTTGGAAGCCTTCTGAATGGCTTCCTGAGCCTTGATGGTAAAGTTGTTTAAATTCATAATAATAACATATTCTCAAATAGATTGCCATTGGATGATACTTGGAATGGCACTGGAAAATTGGCAGTAAGATTTTAATAAATCTGACTAAATGTCTGTAAATTAGAATATTAACCTGATACATTGACCTGCTTCATGGTAATCAGAAACAAGTCTTCCGGGAGGCTGTATGGTAAAGACTGGTAGTAAAAACTAAACGGAGTTATTTTAAAAGAACGGCTTTTAGCTGAGCGGTTTCATGATCCACAATTTTTTGAAGCGGTCCAGAGACAATCATCTTCATCATCATGTTTAAATCGGCAGAAATGGTGTGAATAGCCTCGGTCTTACCCTGGCCCAAATCATGGAGCGTCCATTTTAGCTCAACTGCGAAGGGCGTTTCTTCAGTAGGCAAGGCAATGATTTCTTTGTCTTTAGTGATAGACGAGACCTTCAAGGCTAATTTGGCCATATTTTGTATGGTAAAGCGAGCCTCATCTTTGGTGGAAGACCAATTGTAAACATTTTCAGGCATCAGTTGCTGATGATTATTCAGGTCGGACAGGAAGTCGAATACTTCTGAAATCGGTCTGTCAACAGTTATACTACTTTCAATGTTGGTCATAAAATCAGCTTTGACTTTCCAGATTATTACCCCAGTTCTGAGGATTCTCACGCCATTTTCTTAATAATTTCAAATCTACTGCAGATACAAAACTATGTTCAGCGGCATAATTGATTAAAGCGCTATAATTTGAAAGAGTCAAGAAACGGCATTTCGCTTTTTTGAAATTTTCATCTGCAGCGTCAAATCCATAGTTGAAAATTCCAACCAATCCTGCTACTTTACAACCGGCTTCGCGAAGTGCCTGAACCGCCTGCAGGCTACTGTTGCCTGTTGAAATCAGATCTTCAACGACTACAACCCTTTGCCCCGGTGAAAATTCGCCTTCGATCAAATTACCTCTTCCATGCTCTTTTGCTTTTGCTCTCACGTAAATAAATGGAAGTCCAAGTTCTTGAGCCACAAGAACACCCTGGGGTATTCCTGCTGTCGCTACGCCGGCGATAACGGAAACTGAACCAAATTCATCTTGAATCAGGCTTACCAGTTTTTGCCGTATATAAGTACGAATTGCTGGATGAGATAATGTGATGCGATTATCGCAGTAAATTGGGGATTTCCAACCTGAAGCCCAGGTAAATGGATGGTTAGGTTGTAATTTAATTGCTTTAATTTGTAACAAAAATTCAGCTACTTTCTGTTCAATCTCACTTTTATTAGTCATGCCTCAAATTTATAAAATTTATATAAATGAAGTAGTTTTAATCCTTACAGATTCTAAGAATTCAAATATTCAAGACTATCAGGAACTTAAGGCTTCAGGGTTTAATTTTTTTAAATTTTATGAGCAGGTCAAGCAATTCAATGGCCCCATAAACTTTCTGCTTCTGAGCAAGAATTATAAATCTAATTTCAAGACCATAAAGAAATCGATGAAAATGATTAAGGCTGCGGGCGGAATTGTCGCTAATGAACAAAATCGGTACTTGTTTATTTTCAGAAATGGCAAATGGGATTTACCAAAGGGAAAACTCGATTTAGGGGAAAAGGCCAGAAATGCTGCTGTACGTGAAGTCGAAGAGGAATGCGGTGTTCATATCAAAGAGCTTGGGAAGAAGATCTGCAATACTTATCATGTTTATGAAATGAATAAAGAACTTATATTAAAAAAAACATCCTGGTACTGGATGATGGCTATCAATCAATATGTACTGACTCCGCAGCTGGAGGAGGGGATAACGGATGTACGCTGGCTTGGTCGGGGCGATTTTAAGATGATTCAGCAGAATACCTATCCCTTAATTAGGGATTTAATGAATGTTGAATTTCAAGGATTGAACGTAGATTAAAGTAGTTTAAAAGCCTCCTGGGGTATAAATTGTTTAACATCCCCATTATTGCGCATGATATCCCGAACTATAGTCGAGCTGATGGATGAGTAACCCGGTTTACTTACTATAAAAATGCTTTCAATCTCAGGTACCAGTGCATGGTTCATTTGGGCGATTGCTTTTTCATATTCGAAATCAGAAACAGTTCGGATACCTCTGATCATGTACCTGGCATTAATCTTTTTACAAAATTCTACGGTTAGCCCTTCGTAAGTTTGAACCTCAACATTTGGTTCATTGGCAAATACAGATTCAATCATAGCTTTCCTGAGATCGATTCCCAGATAGGGGACTTTGGTGCTGTTTAGCCCTATTCCTATGACAACTTTGTCAAACAGGGGCAAGGAACGTTTCAGGATATCAACGTGTGCTTTTGTAACCGGATCAAATGAACCGGGGAAAAGGGCGATTTTCATGTGATTATTTCATTTATTAGCTGAAGGAGGATTGATTGTTTAGATGATCTCAGTAATTTAAGAAATTCTTTTAAAGCTTTGGAATTAAAGTTAAATATAATTCAATCAAATCAATCTTGATATTGAGTATTACTTTTCCTGAAAAAAGCTGAAGGAGGATGATCCATATTTTCTTTGATCAACAAAATTTGGATGATTATCCAGTTTTTTCATACTGGGATGCTCAATAATTAAATAACCGCCTGGCTTTAAAAGTTTATTTTCAAAAATTTTAGATGCAATTAAATTGATTTGTGGTAAATCATAAGGCGGATCAGCGAATATTAAATCGTATGTATCTGTTTCGGATTCTAAGAATTTGAATACTTCCGCTTTTAAGGGTTTAATTGCCGTGAGATTCAGTTGCTTTACCAAAGTTTTGAGGTAATGATAACAGCCAAAGTCACGGTCGACTGCAATTACATACGGGGTACCACGGGAGGCAAATTCCAATGAAATATTACCGGTTCCACTGAAAAGATCTAAAACTTTACTATTTTGAAAATTGAATTGATTAAAAAGGATATTAAATAGGGCTTCTTTTGCAACATCAGTTGTAGGTCTTACCGGTAATTTTGCAGGTGGATTTAAACGCAGACCTTTTAACTGACCACCAATTATTCGCATTCGGCTAAACTGATTAAGGAAAAATAGGTGTGCAAACTGACATCGGCGAATAAATCAGGGTGATTAACGATCATTCTACTGTCGGCAAAAGCAGGTTCATTGAAGTATTTCAAGATCCTTTGATAATTATCGTCATCATCAGTAGTCAAATCACCGGATAAAATCACCTTTGTAATCTTTGGATCCAAGTTCAAAACCTTTATAGTATTCAAGAGAAAGTAATTAAATTCATCCGGATTAACACACTCAAACATATTATAAAATATAAGCTCTGATTTTTTTAAACAGGCGATTTTAATGTGATCGATATGATAGTCAATAAATAAACATATTCCATTTTTGTCTGGATTTGTTTTCATGACACCTTCAACAAATGAAGTTCCCTGACTGAAAAGACGTGGTTTGTGCAAAAGTTTATTAAATATATCGTTGAGCTTGGTGTCTATGGCGAAAATATTCCTGATTTTTCCTGATTTGATTTGGTTAGTGAGAATCAGGTCAGAGTCGATAGAATTAATGAATTTAGCGTATTGCTGCTCATTTTCATTCTCATACAATTGTTCCGGAACCAGGGTGAATTTATAGGAATTTAAAGAAATTCTGATTTTACTGAAGGGGTATTTAAATTCCCGATTACATTCCGGGAGACTTTCAATGGCGAGTATAAGATCTTCCAAGCTATTGATTTTCGGCAACTTAAAATCTGCAAGCGCTTTCAGTTCATCTCTTACCTTATCAATAATTGCATATTGGAGGTTCTGCTGACCTATATGAATCAACAAATCGCACTTGGCTGCTGTTTGAGATTGTAAAGTATTATCAACTAAGTGTAGTAATTTGATCATCAATAACAAAAATATAGTTTCTCAGCAATATTTTATTCATTCGCTTGATTTACTGATTCAATTATTTTAAATCCTTTCGGTTTTTCATAAAATAATAGGTTCATTATTTGCAATTTGCATCCATGTATATCCGGGAACTACTAGATCAAAATTTCTCAAAAATACCTACCAGTCAACAAAAGGAGGTATTTGGAATTTTTGAAAAATTTCTTGTTTCTGCAAAACCTGATGAGTGCTTTATTTTAAAAGGTTATGCCGGTACCGGGAAAACCAGCTTGATAAGCACGCTCGTAAAGGTGCTTCCTAAAATCAAATTTAAATCAGTTTTGCTCGCGCCAACTGGGCGTGCAGCCAAGGTCATCAGTAATTATTCAGGTAAAAAAGCATTTACTATACACAAAAAAATATATCGGAAAAAAATCGCGGCTAGCCCAGAAATGAATTTCGTCTTGGGTAATAATTTGATGGAAAACACCTTGTTTATCGTTGACGAGGCTTCCATGATTTCCGATCAGGTTCATGATTATAGCCGCCAAAGCCTCCTAGAAGATCTCATTTCTTATGTCTACAATGGTAAAAATTGTAAACTGATGCTGGTAGGAGATACCGCTCAATTACCTCCGGTAGGCTCGGCGACAGGTCCGGCTTTAAACAATCAATTCATACATAATCAATTTGGTTTAAATGTTTTTAGCTATGAATTGACTGATGTCGTTCGTCAGGAAAAGGAGTCAGGTATATTGTTTAATGCCACCCAACTTCGTGACTTGGTTCGAAAGTCTGAAGAGGTCTTCCCCAAATTTAAAATCAAAGGTTATAAGGACATTTTCAGAATGACCGGTGAACGTCTGGTTGAAGGGCTAAACTATGCTTACAATAAGTATGGAATTGAGAACACACTGGTAATTTGTCGTTCCAACAAAAATGCAAATACCTATAATCAAAATATTCGTAATCGGATTTTGTTTCGGGAAGAGGAGTTGACTGGCGGGGATCACATTATGGTGGTCAGGAATAATTACTTCTGGCTTAAACCTGAGGATAATACGGCTGATTTTATCGCAAATGGTGATATGGCCAGGATCAGGAAAGTCAGAAAAATAGAAGAGCAATATGGCTTTCGTTTTGCTGATCTTGTTTTGGAATTGCTCGATTATCCGGATGAAGAACCTCTTAGTTGCAAAGTGATGCTTGATACCCTATACACGGAGACTCCGAGTCTTTCGAATGATGAAAACAAGCGATTTTATGAAGCAGTATTACAAGATTATGTACACATTGACAACAAAAAACTCCGGATGGAGGAGCTAAAGAAAAATCCTTATTACAATGCCCTGCAAATAAAATTCGCCTTCGCAGTTACCTGTCATAAAGCACAGGGAGGGCAATGGCCAGCCGTTTTTATTGATCAGGGATATCTTACTGAGGAAATGCTGAATACCGAATTTTTGAGATGGCTTTACACGGGAGTGACCCGATCTAACAGCGAGTTGTTTTTAGTGAATTTCAATGAGCTTTTTTTTAGAGAAAATTAATTCTGCTTATTGACTTCTCATTTTTTCAGTAATTCATTCTGAAGCAGATTTTTCAATTCGGCTAATTTTATCGGAACAGATTTAGCAAGATTATACGTTTCAAATGGGTCTCTGTTCAGGTCGTAAAGCTGATCTTCCTCATCATTTCCATATTCTATTTCAACCTGAAAGTTGTAAGCCGGACCTTTATTAGGTTTGATATACTTCCAGTTGCCTTGTATTATACCGAGCGTTCCCGATTGTTCGATAATATGTGATCTACCTTTACTATCTACACCCAACCAGGTTTTTAGCTGATTCTGACTATCTGAGGCAGAAGCAATTTCATAGCTTTGATTTGTCATCGCTGCCATGGTAGCCAGGAAATCAACTTGTGAAACCAAAGCATTAGAAACCTCACCTGCTTTAATCGATGTATGCCTGACAATAAATGGAACTCGTGTTCCTGCTTCAAACGCACTGTATTTACCTCCCCTTAAGCCACCCGTTGGTTTATGCTTTCCGATATTTTCTTTTGAACCATCATGGTACCCATCATCCACGACAGGGCCGTTATCGCTGGTTAAAATAACCATTGTATTGGAGCTTATTTGTAGGGAGTCAAGTACTTGCATCAGTTGCCCAACCGAATCATCGAATTGTAAGATTGCGTCACCACGATTTCCCATACCGCTTTTTCCGAGGAATTTTGAATGAGGCACTCGCGGAACATGAATTTCATGCGTAGAGAAAAAAAGAAAAAAGGGATTCTTGCTGTTCTTTGTGATAAATTGCTTGGCCTTATCTGTAATTCTTTGTGCGATATCTTCATCCTTCCAAAGAGCAGCAGTACCACCGGTCATGTACCCAATACGTCCTACGCCATTTAAGATGGTATTATCGTGACCATGGGAATGTTTCATCTTCAATAGGTCGGGATTCTCTTTTCCGGTTGGCCATTGACCTATTTTATTGACATAATTAACCTGAATTGGATCATTTGGGTCTAGATTCACAACACGATCATTTTCAACGTATACACAAGGAACGCGATCGCCCGTTGCAGGAATAAGAAAAGCATAATTGAAACCGATATCCAAAGGACCATTGCTAATTTTGCCATTCCAGTTAGGGCCTTCCGGACCACCAAGACCCAAATGCCACTTACCTACCACTGCAGATTGGTAACCTGCCTTTCCGAAAACAGAAGCTACACTTTGCTGTCCTCCTTTAATTAAAGCAGATGCATTACCTGCAGCTATTCCGGTATCATTTCGACGAAATGCATAACGACCTGTAAGTAATGAATAGCGGGAAGGTGTGCAGGTGGCAGAAGTACTATAGCCTTTGGTGAATTTCATTCCAAGTTTCGCTAATTTATCAATATTAGGTGTTTTAATAGCCTTAGCACCGTAGCAACTGAGATCACCATAACCCAGGTCATCAGCATAAATGAGAATCACATTGGGCTTTTGACCAAATGAATTTAAAGTCAAAAAGAAAAATAAAATAAAAAAAGGAAACTTCATGTTCATGACTATATAATTTGAGATGCAATATATTAATTCCTAGTAATTTTTGGATCTGTAAACTCCCAGTCCAGAATGTGAGGATGAACATGTTCTCTTTTTACAATAGCATTCATTTTTTCGATAATTTCCGGATGTTGTACTGAAAGATCAATACGTTCATTTTGGTCGGTTGCCAGATCATAAAGTTCCCATTTGGCTTTTGGATTTTTTTTGACATTCATTTTTACACCTTTCCAGTTCCCAAGTTGTACTGCCAATTGTCCTCCATTTTCAGGATATTCAAAATATAGGAATTCATGTTTTTGTTGGATTCCTGGTTTACCAAGCAATTCCGGAAGCAAGGACTTTCCATCCATTCCTGTAACTTTTGATCCGGTTAATTCTGCCAGGGTTGGCATGATATCATATTGTGCAGAAATATGATTACTGACCGTATTCGGCTTAATATGATTTGGCCACCTGGCAATGAATGGTACCCGGATTCCTCCCTCATACAGCTCCATTTTCAGTCCGCGTAATCCTCCAACACTATTAAAAAATTTGGTATCCACCCCAGCCGAAAAAGTAGCACCGTTATCGCTGGAAAACATGATAATGGTATTTTCATCGAGCCCCAGATTTTTTATCTTCTGCATGATTATTCCAACTTGTTCATCCAGAAAGGTAATCATGGCGGCATAAGTAGATAGTGGGTATTTATTTGGAGCATAACCATTTTCTCCATAATATGGCTTTTCATCAAACTGGCCAATGTATTTTTTGACATAATCTTCAGGGGCCTGTAATGCCAGGTGTGGAAGAGTATAGGGCAAGTATAAAAAAAAGGTTTTTTCTTTGTTTTTTTCGATGAAGCTCAGGGCTTTCTCAGTAAATTTTGCAGGTGCATATTCTTTACCTTTGAACTTATCAAAATCTGAATCTGTTGCTGTCATGGGATCAATCTTGCTATGAACAGCAAAGACATGATTATTCAAAGGATCCCATTTGTCGTTCTCCCAAAGATGGGTAGGATAAAAGTTGTGTGCCTGTTTCTGATCCAGAACACTATAATAATAATCAAAACCATGATTCAGCGGGCTCCCGGTAGTATTAGTAACGCCCATACCCCATTTACCTACAAGACCCGTTTGGTAACCCCGCTCTTGAAGCATTTTTGCAATGGTATAGGCACCCTCATGAAGTGGCATTTGTCCACCCTCTAAACTATCCGCAAAACCACCTAATTCATAATTTCCACGAATATATGAATGCCCGGAATGTTTACCCGTCATCAGGATACTTCTTGATGGAGCGCATACCGGAGCACCGCTGTAATGCCTCGTAAACCGCATGCCCTCTCTGGCTATTTGGTCTAAAAACGGAGTCTTAATTTTTGTTTGACCATAACTACCGAGCTCTCCATATCCAAGGTCGTCAGCATAGATATAGATTATATTAGGTTTTGATTTTTTTTCCTGAGCTTCCGAGATCAGAGGGAAAAGGAAAATGAAAGAACAAAGGGCTGCATGTTTAAGATAATGCTTTAAAGAACTGCCTGACACCATGTATGCTTTAGTTGTTGAAATCATCCACAATATAAAAATTTGCCTCCATTTTTTTTAAAATTAATTGAGCGAACCATCTGCCGAGTTGGTTTCATTCCGAATTTTTAATTCATCAGCACCATGATTTAGTTTTAATTATTTATTTTAGTTAGATGAACAAATTCAGATTCTCTCTTCTACTAGTATTGCTATCAATTGCTTCAGTACA
>VGGW01000054.1 GCA_016868395.1 Bacteroidota bacterium
AAATATCTCCGAGGCCTTTAGAGATGCCAGTAATTTTCTGTTTTTGGGCAGAGGAAGTGGCTTCCCTGTCGCACTTGAGGGGGCACTCAAATTAAAGGAAATCTCCTATATTCACGCTGAAGGATACCCTGCAGCAGAGATGAAGCATGGGCCAATCGCCTTGATAGATGAAGAAATGCCTGTGGTATTCATAGCAACCAAAAATTCATCTTATGAAAAGGTAATCAGTAATATTCAAGAGGTTAAGGCCAGAAAAGGCAGAGTTATTGCAATCGTGACGGAGGGAGACCGGGTGGTTAAAAATATGGCCGATTTCACTATTGAGATACCCGATGCAGACGAAATTTTCTTGCCACTGCTTGCTACAATCCCGTTGCAGCTGTTGTCTTATCACATTGCCGTGTTGAGAGGCTGTAATGTTGATCAACCAAGAAATTTAGCAAAATCAGTGACGGTAGAATAACCTTTGAAATGTTCCTTTCCTCACAGTTTTTCTGTTTTTAACTTCAAATTCTATCCTATAAAAGGAAAAATTATAAGATAACTTGAGATTGATAATACATCTTGCCGGAGGCTGATTTTTTCTTAGTTTTTGGAAACGAGGGCCTGTTGCTCCTCGCTTATTCCGGTCCCGTGTTCTGTCCTATTTTTTTGCTGGAAATTGAATAGCCATCATGAGATTTAGAAATGCAAAAAAGATAGCGCTGCCACCCGGGTTTGCTTAGCAGGGCCTGTAGTTCTATTACCGGACTGTCCGTCCCGATGAAAAACAGCAGCGGGTAAACTAAACCTTGCCGAAGGAGGTATCTTCCGGCTACTGATCATCTGAAATCAAGTAGCATTTCTTGCCGGAAATACTCCGGAGGAAAGGACTAAACGAAGCGATGACACGCAGGTATTGCTTTCAAAAATCAAATCATAGGCCTCCTGAGCATCATGGGATCCTTATAAAAGGGTATTTTATGATTTTCCGGATATCGAACTCAGGCTAAATATTAAGATTCAACCCAGTAGAATCGCTTTTCTAATGCTTTAGAGCAGTTATAGATAGTAAATCACCTGGATGGAATCGAATCTTAAAGGCTATCCGTGTCTTAAAGGTAGTTTAGGAAAAAAATGCTATATCCCAGCTACCGACAGGCGGTTATGCGGTTTTATTAAAAATTATGCCGAGTTGAACTTCAGCCGCTTGATCGTAATAAGAAAACGCATTAAGAAATTATTTCAGACTCAGAGTGCCTCTTCCCATGGTGTATCCATCCGCGTGGAGAGTGATGTTGTAAATCCCTTTCAGAAATGTTTTTCCATCTGAGAAATCAATATTGTATGACCGTCCATCATTAGCAAATTCAATAGCGGTTTTGTAGGAATATTGTAATTCTTCATCTTCAGATATAAATTGTCCTCCGTCGTTCGAAATAATTAAATTACCGCTTGGGTCTATCACTCTAAGGAAAATAGTGTGCATTCCCTTCAATGCCAATGGATTATTTATTATGTTAAAAGAAATTCTAAACTTTTCGGTCGCATTGGCACGACTCACCATACTCTCTTTTCCATTTTTACGAATAGTGTACGCTGAAATTGAAATAGGTCCTGATTTAATTGCAGCTGCAGCAATAACCTTTGAATTTAATTCCTCATTCTGTTTCTGAAGCTCAGCCGCTTTAGAGCTAACGGAATCAACAGCAGAAAGAAGTTCATTACGCTCCCCTGTAAGTTCTTGATTTTGTTTTTTTAAATTATCTATCTCTTTAGCGTACTTGGAAACAAAATATTTAAGTTGTTTGATCTCTTCTTTAGCTTTTGCTAGTTCAGCCTGACTGAGTTGACCCTTATCAAGGGCATTTCTTAGTTCATAGATTTTTTCTCTTGCACTATCCTGCTCCTTGATTAATTGATCGGATAATTTGAGCTTATCGCTTGTTACCATATCCAGTTCAGCTTCAATTTTGTCAATTTCAGTCTGCATACTGGTTTTTTCATCACTGATTGTCACGATGCGTTCCTTGGTGTTCTTACCTTTAAAAAATAGATAGGTATTTGTTCCCAACAAAGCAAGAATAACTACGAGTAAGAAATAAATCTTATTCGAGTCTTTTTTCACTGGCTGTTCCTGATCCGGGTTTTCCATAAGCTATCATTCCATCGTTTAATAAAATAATCTACATTCGCTCAAAATCCTCAAGATGAGGTCTCCACGCTGACAAATATATTACTTAAGAATTGGATTTTAAGTTTGGGAGGGATTGGTTAAGATGCCGGAGTTTTTTTTGATACCTTAATTTAGTTTTTTTTTGCAATTCTTTTATTCATTTTATAGGTCGATTTAACTTATAGCAATTGATTAGATTAATTAACTTTATCCGATAAACACTTCTATCATACATGGCCAAAAATTTAATTTTCCTTCTTGCACTCGTTTTCCTTGTTCCGATTTCATCAATATCTCAAATTAAATCAAATCCTAAACGAGAGTTTAGAGGCGTATGGGTTGCTACTGTTGCTAATATAGACTGGCCATCCAAGCCCGGCCTTAGTTCTGACCTGCAGAAGTCGGAATTAATTCGCATCCTGGATGATCATCATAAGTCAGGAATCAATGCAATAATGTTGCAAGTAAGACCTGCTACAGATGCGTTTTATGGTAGGGGCCGCGAATTGTGGAGTCGTTTTCTGACCGGAACTCAAGGTATTGCACCTGTTCCAAACTACGACCCTTTAGATTTTGCTATTGACGAAGCTCACAAAAGGGGTATGGAATTACATGCTTGGTTTAACCCATATCGTGCAACTCATAATCTTTTTGACGCCCATACTGCCGCAAACCACATTACCAAACAAAAGCCTCAATGGTTTTTTACTTATGGAGGTAAGAAATTATTTAATCCGGGCTTGCCTGAAGTACGTCAATATATTGTAAGTGTAATTATGGATGTAGTTCGAAATTATGATATTGATGGTGTTCATTTTGACGATTATTTCTATCCTTATCCTGAGGCTCAACCGCTCAGGGACAGCGAAACCTTTTTTAAATACGGGTCTGGGTTCAAAAATATTGATGATTGGCGCAGGAATAACGTGGATACCTTGATACATACTTTGTCTGATAGCATCCATAGGGCCAAGAAACACATTAAATTTGGGATTAGTCCTTTTGGTATTTGGAGAAACAAATCTCAGGATCCCGAAGGGTCTGAGAGTAATGGTTTTGATGGTTACGGCAAACTCTATGCGAATGCTCGCAAATGGATTCAATCTGGTTGGCTTGATTATATCAATCCACAGATATATTACCCTTTTGGTTATCAGGTGGCTGCTTTTGATAAGTTACTGGATTGGTGGGCTAATAACACATTCGGAAAGCATCTATATGTAGGTCAGGGCGTCTACAGGGCCTTGGAAAACCGTCCGGGTTGGAGTGATAGAGCGCAGATTCCAAAACAAATCAGGTATCTGAGAACAAATAAAAATACACATGGAAGTGTGTTTTTCAGTTCCAAGTCGGTAAGTAATAATATGGCTGGAGTTAAAGACTCTTTGCGCAGGGATTTTTACCGATATCAGGCACTTCAACCTACTATGCCCTGGTTAGATGATGTTAAACCCAATGCACCGCAAGCTCTTACCGCCAAGTCTGTTGCTAAAGGTGTTGAATTAAGTTGGCGAGAACCATTAGCTGCCTCAGATGGTGACAAGGCCTTTGGATATGTAGTGTACAGGGTAAACCGCGGAGAGAGAATGGATATCGAGCAGGCCCATCACATCGTAAAGATTTCGTTCAAGGCATCAGAAAGAACATTTACAGATACTTTAGTGAATGCAAACCGAGCGTATACCTATGTCGTTACAGCACTCGATAGACTAAAAAATGAAAGTTCGGTTTCGAATGCAGTCACAGCAAGCCCCCGCTTCTAAGTTTCATGCAACAAAAAATGCCGTTCAATCATCTGAACGGCATTTTTTTATTATTATTTACTCTTATTTCTCAGGCAAAAGCACTATCCTGATAAAATTATCGGGATTCAAGCGGTATTGAACTGTAGCTTTTAATGCTTCAGGATTTAGCTCTTTTAATGATTCAAGATAAGTCAAAATTTGTTTTGGCTCATCTTCATTCTGAATCTGATTGCTCAGATAACCCAACCAAAATCCGTTATCCTTTAGTTGTGTTTCGGTGCTACGTGTTTCTTCGGCAATGAATTTTTCTATATCAGTTTTCAGCGCACCATTTATCCTGATTTTATTGATTTCATCAAGCGTTGAACTGATTAGTTTCTCTACATTTTCCGGGGCACAACCGAAAGAAATACTGAAGGTATAACGTGATTTGGGAAATTTGGAATAAGATGCACGTGCACCAACCCCATACACACCTCCTTCATCTTCACGCAAGCGCTCAATTAGTTTAATACTTAAAACTTCAGCCAGGGCGTCTAGTTGATTATTATGTTTTTGGCTCCAGGTATAATCACCACTAAAAACAAGTCGAACGCTAGCCTTTGGCTCCTGACCTTTGTAGACTTTTTTATCAATCTTACCTCCTGGAATTTTAATCCCAAGATCTCTGGCACTTTCTTTTCGATTATTGCCAGGTAAAGATCCCAGATATTTTTGTAGCATTGGTTTGATCTCTTCAGGCTTAAAACTTCCGACAAATACGAAGGTAAAGTCACTGGCATCTGCAAATCGATCTTGGTAAATATCGAAAGCACGATCTAAACTTACCTGATTTATCTTTTCGATTGTAGGTCCTGTTCTTCGTACATTATAATTTCCAAGAATTGCAGCTACAGAATCAGCAAATACACTATTCGGGTCATTACCTCTGTTTGCAAGTCCGCCTTTTTGCTGAGCAATCAAGCCCTTGAAGGTTTCAGCATCCTTACGAGGTTGTGTGAAATAGAGATAGGTTAATTGTAAGGCAGTTTCGAGATCTTTCGGGCTTGTTAAACCGGATATCCCCTCAGACCTTTCTGCGATATAAGGTGATACAGAAGCACGTTTGCCACTCAATAACTTTGGAAGCTGCACAGCATTAAATTCACCCAGTCCACCGGTTCTTATAATTGTGGTTGCATATTGTGCTGACTGAAAATCGGCATCGCTGTAGAGTGAGGAACCACCCGGACTGAATGCAGAAAAACTGATCTCGTCATTTTTGAAATCTGTAGGTTTCAGGATTACCCTGACTCCATTACTGAGTTTAAATTCACTTACACCAATTTCAGGAATAGTAGATTCAGAGACCACTTTGGCTCCAGTGAGATTTACTGAGAGTAAAGGCTTATCTGATGATTGATCTACATAGGCAGTGATATTGCTTTGTTTTATACTTGAAATCCAGCTTTCAATTTTCGCTTCATCCGGAAGATTATCTTTATCCTTTTCAGGACCCATGAGGATTACATCCCGGTTAAGGTCGGTGATATAAGTTTTTGCCAGGTTGTTTAAATCATCCAAACTTATGCCACCGGTCATGCTATTCGCCATTTTGTATTCATACTCAATACCCGGACTAGCTTCTTGCTCTAGGAAATTACGAAGATATTCGTTAACCAGACTTTCGGACGGGGTCTTATCCTTTTCCTTGTAAGCAGACTCCATGTTGGTGAGATAGGATTGTTTGGCGCGATCCAATTCGCTTTGAGTAAATCCGAACCGTTTTACTCGTTCAGTTTCGGTCAAAATGGCTTTAAAGCCCCTTTCCATTTCTCCGGGTTTAGCAACCACAAAGACATTATACATGTCAAGTCCGGCTAAAAATCCACTGATAGCGGCTCCGGCCTGCAGAAAAGGAGGATCAGCCTGTTTGCTCAGGTCTCCAAAGCGAGTTGCAATCATAGAGTTAAATAAAGACCTGATGATGCTGTTCCGATAATCTGTTGTGGTAATAAGTTTAGATTCCGGATGCTTGATCATAACCTGAGCAACACTTACCGGAAATTCCTTATCAGTAACTGAAATGAATTGATTCTTGTTTATCAACGAGATTGCATATTGTGTTCTTTCACGAGGTTTTACAGGATTTTTTAGATCAGAGAATTTCGCTTTTATCGTTTGTTCCATTGCGTCTACATCAATGTCACCAACCACTATTAATGCCTGTAAATCCGGACGATACCAGTCTTTGTAAAACTGCTTGATAGTTTCTGCTGAAAAATTCTTCAATACTTCCTCCGTACCAATTGGCAGACGGTCTGAATAGCGCGAATTATTGAAAAGCATTGGAAGATATTTATCTTGCATACGCTGTTGTGCACCCTTTCCCAAGCGTTTTTCTTCAAGAACAACCCCACGTTCCTTATCAATTTCTACAGGATCTAATGTTGCATCCTGAGCCCAATCACGCATGATCTGAATTCCATTTTTAAGTACCTCCGGATCATCAGATGGTATTGGGAGCTGATACACAGTTTCATCAAAACTGGTGTATGCGTTAAGGTCAGCGCCAAAGCGGACACCTGCTTTTTGAAGGTAATTAACTAGGTCATTTTTAGGAAAGTTTTTTGTTCCGTTAAAGCCCATGTGCTCCATAAAATGTGCCAGCCCGCGCTGGTCATCATTTTCCATGATTGACCCAATTTTGTTTGCTAAATAAAGCTGAACGCGATTTTTGGGCTCCACATTTTTCCGGATATAATAAGTAAATCCATTGGATAATTTACCAACTCTTACCGCAGGATCCAAGGGAATTGTTTCGGAAACCGGCTGTTTTACAGCACTTGAAGAAGCTTTATTCTTTACTACTGTTTGAGCATTTAACGACAAAGCAGCCATCATTACTCCGACCGCAAGGGTAAGCACTTGTTTGTTTAGAAATTTCATTTTCGAAATGGTTTATAATTGATTGGCAATCTAGCGAAAACTATACTTTTATGATAATTTTTTTATTGTACATCCACCATAGTATGCCAAGCCATATTAAAATGAAGGTAATAGCACCGGCGAGTGATGCATTTACCGGTGAAAAGTATGGGGTGAAGAAAGATTCATACATCCATTCCCGAGCGTCAATCATGGTACCATCGGCTTGGTTAACCTTGATCATGCTCAGTATTCTTGGAATAAGTCCGGAAAGGAAAAACACAGTTATTGCATTTACCCCGTAAACGACGAAAGGTTTGGTCCCTTTTTTATAAGCCTGAACATCAATCAGCCAGTAACATAATGCAAGGCCAATGCTTGCAAGTCCACCGGCATAGAGAACGAAAGAGCTTGTCCAAAGTGCTTTGTTTATTGGAAAGCAAAGATCCCAGATTAATCCAAGAATTACCGCCAGGATTCCGACTGAAAACATCCAGGAAATTTTTACACTTTCTTCTCTGTCTTTACGCTTAAGCCAGGTACCGATTAAAACACCAAAAAGTCCGGTTCCAACCGCAGGAAGGGTACTTAAGATGCCTTCCGGATCCCAAGTTTTTGCAGATCGCCATAGATGTGCTTCACTAAGTAGAGTTCGGTCTAGCCAGGCACCAAGATTTGTTTCTTTTTCAAGATTGGCGAAGCCTACACCGGGAACAGGAATCAAAGTCATCATGGCCCAATAAGCGATAAGAATACCAATCAATAATCTCAGCTGGGTTTTGGGATTGGTTTTCACAAAGATTACAGCTGTAATAAAGAATACGACTGCTATACGTTGCAAGACACCCGGAATCCGAACGGTTTGAAATGCTTCGATTGGTTCGGTAAATACCTTCGGAAAAAGATTTAAGAACAAGCCAAGGCCGAACAAGATGAGTGCTCTTTTTAATGCTGTTATAATCAGTTTAGAATGGCTCAAATATGTCTTTTTATTGCCAAATGAATAACTGATAGAAACTCCAACGATGAACAAGAAGAATGGAAAGATGAGGTCTGTTGGCGTACAGCCATGCCATTCAGCATGTCTTAAAGGAGCATAAACGTGCGACCAGCTCCCCGGGTTGTTCACTAAAATCATAGCTGCAACAGTTAATCCTCTAAACACATCAAGAGATAATAATCTGGCAGGAGATTGTTGAAGAATTGAAGGTTGTGACATTTGCTTGGGTATATTTAATATTAAAACTGCATTTTTTTATTTTAATAAAAAAGGCCGCCGGATGATTTAAATAAACTGATAGCTCCAACTCAATGAATCAATCGGAGTGAACCGGCTTATTCAAGATTCTGAGCAAGAACTTTTAATGCAGTTTCATCCTTGTTTTCTTCACAAAGTTGTTGAAGTTGCGCTTTTAGATCCTCGGTTATTGATCGGTAATTTTTTAGGCCATAAAGGTTCTTCATTTCATTTGGGTCTTTCTCTAAGTCGTAGAGCTCCCAGAAATCTTTATGTTCATAAAATCGAATCAATTTAAAGCGACTGGTACGAATACCAAAATGCTTTAAAACACTGTGCTCGCCCGGATATTCATAAAAATGGTAATACGCTGATTTTCTGATACTTGTTTTAAAATTTCTTAATAGGGGCATCATGGATTTTCCCTGTATTGCCGCCGGTATTGGTAGACCTGCGGCTTCTAAAAAAGAAGGCGCGAAGTCAACGTTGGATACAATTTGATTAGAAATGACACCGGGTTTAATGACACCGGGGTATCTGATGATTAAAGGAGTACGCATGGACTCCTCATACATGAAGCGTTTGTCAAACCAGCCATGTTCTCCCATGTAGAATCCTTGATCAGAGGTGTAGACAACGATGGTATTTTTACTAAGATTATTTTGATCCAAATAGCTGAGTATCTTACCAATATTACGGTCGAGCGAGAGCGTGGTGCTGTAATAATCCCGCATATAGCGTTGAAATTTCCACTCGGTTAATTCCCTTCCTTTTAACTTTTGCTTCCGAAAATCTTCATCTATTTTATCATAATAGGCATTCCATTTTAATCGCTGATCCGGATCCATACGGGCAAGAAAAGACGCCGCCAATGCGTCCGGTTCACTTTTCATTTTGAGGTCATAGCCCAGTTTCATCGTTTTCTCAATCGACATATCTTGCATTCCGGCCGCTATCCGATCGGTATACCGATCATAAAAATTCTTAGGTAATGGAAAATTGACCTGATCAAATCGACCTAAGTCCTGAATATCAGGCATCCAGGTGCGGTGCGGTGCTTTTTCACCAACGACAACAAAAAAAGGTTTTGAAGAATCACGATTATCAAGAAAGTCCAGGGTCAGCTCGGTGATCACATCAGTAACATAGCCCTGTTTTCGGATAGTATCGCCTTGCATATTGATTAGGTCGGGGTTGTAGTATTGCCCCTGGCCCGGAAGTATATTCCAATAAGTGAAACCTTGGGGGTAAGAAACCAGGTGCCATTTCCCAATCCAGGCAGTCTGGAAACCGGATGCCTTGAGGCGTGCAGGAAAAACATCCTGAGAAGCATCGAAAGTATCGCGGTTATCTCGCATCCCATTTACATGGCTATACTTTCCGGTGAGAAGAACGGCCCTGCTCGGTCCACAGATGGAGTTCACAACAAATGCCTTATTAAAAAGCGCGCCCTCCTTTGCTAGACGGTCAATATGGCTTGTTGCCCCATACTTCGAGCAATAGGCTCCAATTGTAGATACAGCATGGTCATCCGTCAGAATGATAATGATATTAGGCTTTTTGCTTTGCTGGGCATAAGCAGTGATTCCAACCAATAAACCTAAAATAACAGCTGAAATCGTTTTCCTCATGATTGATAATGAGAAGAGATTAGAATTTCCATCTAACAAAGGCTTCCATCGCCTCATATTCGGCTAAGCCCAGCTTATCATATGCTTTAGCGGTTTCCCGTGTCCGATCCTCGGCGCGAACCCAAAACTCTCTTGAATCATCTCCCGGAAAGACAGGTCGGTCTTTTTGCGACTGATGTTTGAATATTGCGAAGCGTTTACGCTCAACTTCCTGAGGCGAGAGTGGAACAGCCATTTGAATTTCATGAGTTTCGAATTCATGCCAAGCACCTCTGTAAAGCCAAAGCCAACAATCTTTGATCCATTCACGATCTTTCAAACGGTCAAGCGCTTGAATAATTATGTCAAAACAAACTTTATGGGTACCATGTGGATCTGCAAAATCACCTGCAGCAAAAATCTGATGAGGTTTAATTTTTTCAAGAAGTTCCATCGTAATTCTGACATCATCTTCAGAAACCGGGTTTTTAAGCGTTTTTCCTTTATCATAGAACGGCAGCGACATAAAATGAATTTGATCATCATTCAGTCCTGCAAAACGAGCACCACTAATTGCTTCGCCCTTTCGGATCAGACCTTTTAATATCTGAATTTCAGGTGTATCAGCCTGATTAGGTTGTTTTGCCTGCAAAAAACTTCTCATGGATAAATAAAGATCATCAAGTTCCTGAGTAGGTAACTCAATAGATTTGCTGAAATCGCGGGCAAACTCTACGAAGCGGAGCGCGTCGTCGTCCCAAACTGCAGTATTGCCGGAAGTCTGGTAGGCAACATGTACATCATGGCCCTGATCTACCAATCGGATAAATGTTCCACCCATTGAAATCACATCATCATCAGGATGTGGGGAGAAAATAATCACGCGTTTTTTATCCGGAACAGCACGTTCAGGTCTTTGTGAATCGTCAGCATTTCCTTTACCTCCCGGCCAACCTGTTATGGTATGCTGAAGTTTATTAAAAATATGGATGTTAATATTATATACCGGGCCTTTTTCTGTGGCAAGTTGAGCCATCCCATGATTGTTATAATCTTCCTCGGTAAGTTTTAGGATTGGTTTTTCAAGAGTATTGGCAAGCCAAATCACCGCTTTTTTGACCATTTGTTCATCCCAGATACAATCTTTAACAAGCCAAGGAGTATTGAATCGGGTCAATTCTGAAGCAGCATCCTGATCAAGAATAAATTCAACATTATCTGAAAGCTGAAGATAAGTTGCCGGAACCTCCGAAGATATTTCACCTTCAACGGCTTTTTTTATAATGGATGCCTTTTTAAGGCTCCAGGCCATCAACATAATCTCTCTTGCTTTGAATATAGTACCGATACCCATGGTAATCGCTTTGGTAGGAACATTTTCTTTTCCTCCAAAATCTCGCGATGCATCGCGTCGGGTAAGATCATCCAGTGTAACCAAGCGGGTACCCGAGTTCGGTGCCGATCCCGGTTCGTTAAAACCAATGTGGCCGGTACGGCCAATTCCTAGGATCTGGAGATCAAGCCCTCCCAAGGCAGTAATCTTTTTTTCATATTCCAAACAAAATCCCTGTATGGTTTCGATGGCTAAAGTTCCATCAGGGATATGGACATTTGCCATGTCAATATCAATGTGGCTGAATAGATTGTCCTTCATGAAAGTCACATAACTTTGTGGTGATGTGGGTCTCATAGGAAAATATTCATCAAGATTAAAGGTGATGACGTTTTTAAAGCTGAGACCTTCTTCTTTGTGAATCCGAACCAACTCTTTATAAACGCCTACCGGTGTTGCACCTGTTGCAAGGCCAAGAATGGCATTTTCGCCATTTTTTTGCTTACGTAAAATCAGATCAGAGATTCTGCGAGCTACTTTTTTTGCTGCAATTTCTTCATTCGGGTAAACAGTAACTGGAAGTTTTTCGAAGCGGGTTTCTTCAAGTAAATTTAATCTTGCCATGAGCGCTCAGACTTTTCTAGGTGAGACGCAAATATAATTACAAAATTAGTATGCAGGGGGAACTTTCAAATTTTAATTCCCTAGCCATTATTTTTTCAGGTACGACCGGGTTTGATTTTGCACTAAAGATAAACCTTGAGTCAGGAATCTTTTAATAAATTATTATTAAAGTTCCGTACATCATCATCCGACACTAGCGTTTACTGTAACCAGATCCATCAGCCTTGTGACATCAAGATAAGTTTTAAGATCAATTAAACAGCTGATAGAGGAATTACTTAAGTTTGGTCATTAACCCCCACTATCAAAATGACCAGGAATTTAAGGTTTTATAATAACTGTATTCCCAAGCTCAAATGAATCAAATTTTGCTTCTGGACTATATTTTTCACTTTGGCTTACATTGCTTAAACCTGCTTCATAGCGGAAATCAAGGGTCAAATTTCCTAAGTCAACACCTGTCCCGGCTTGTAAACCAAGAGTTTGCTTTTTATAATTTTCAAAATCAGCTATATTTCTGAAGGCTTGGGCAAAGCTGCTATTTTCATCGATTATGAATGAAAAAACAGGCCCTGCCATAAAACGTAAGTTAAGTTTGTTTGGGCCAATCTTAGTTCCGAGCAAAAATGGAAGATCAAGTGTTGTGAATTTTACCTTGCCATTTGCAGTGATATTGGTTCCATTAATATCTTCTATCCTAAGGAATTCATTTCCCTTAGTACCCAGGTATAATTCAGGTTGAAAATAAAATCCTGCAAGCCCAATCCTGGAAAATACTCCGGCTTGATAGCCCATGATACTATTTTTATCGGAAAGATCATCTTTTGTTTTCAGGGAGGAATAATTAATTCCACCCTTGGTTCCAAAAGTAAATGATGGCGACTGAGCCATGGCAGAAATTCCTGTGCTCAGGATCAGGCCGGCAGCTAATAATATTGTTTTCATCTGTCTATTTATTGTTTTTAATGGTGGTGAAGCCAGTCCGAACGGCTTGGCCGAGCGGGCGATCATGATTTAATAGTCATACCCCTGCGGGTTTGGGCTGAATCCTAATGGTGCCATTATTTTGAGTTCAATTTTTAAAGAACGAAAATTTTTCATAAAAATTATTTAACAAGCTGATTTGAACAAAATAGATTGAATTTTCACTCGACAAACCTTATTTTTGTAAAAATTAAGGAAATGGCAGAGATCAGTATAAGCAATTCGGATTGGGATCGTTTGAAATTAAAAGTTAAGCGCAAGTATATTCATCTAAATGAAGAGGATCTTTCCTATCAGCAGGGTCAGGAAGAGGAACTGATTGTCAGATTAATGAGCAGGCTGAAGCGCAATCGTGAGTATGTTGTCTTTACCCTTAAAAAGGGAATGCTTCATTTGGATACTAATCGACTCTAAGGTTATTTCTTTCCTGATCTAAATATAATCTCTTTTCCTAATAGGTCAGGATTTTTGTATCTTGTCTTTTATCGTAATAACTCCGTATGAATAACTCCTTCAATTCCGGTTTCCTAAGGTTCAAAATTAAAAAGGTCTTATTACCGGCTGTATTAATCATTTCAATTTTTTCATTTTCATTTGTCGAAGATCTTTTTCAAGTTTCCAAAAACCTGGACATCTTTACTGCCGTTTATAAGCAGCTCAGTATCAACTATGTTGATGACGTCAATTCTTCCCAAATGATGAAAAATGGAATTGATGCCATGCTCCAGGAGCTGGATCCTTATACCGAGTATATTCCTGAATCTGATATTGAAAATTATAAGTTGAAATATGTTAGTACCCAATATGGGGGAATCGGGGCAACAATTTCAAATCGGGAAGGGAAAGTAATAGTTGCTGAGCCTTATTTTGGTTTCCCTGCGCAAAAGGCTGATATTCGGGCCGGAGATGAATTTCTGGAAATAAATGGTATTTCGTTAAAGGGTAAAACGAATGAACAGGTAAGTACCATGCTAAAGGGCTCTAAAGGCACTGCAGTAAAACTGCTTATCCAGCGACCGGGTGTTGCCAAGCCTATCGATTTAAATATCACTCGTGAGGAGATTAAGCAAAACAATGTATCTTATTATGGGATGCTTGATTCTAATGTAGGGTATGTCAAGTTAGATAAATTTCTTGAAAATTCAGCCCAGGAAGTCAAGAATGCATTAACTGATCTCAAAAAGAATAATATGAGCGGTTTGATTCTTGATCTCCGCTTCAATGGTGGCGGCATACTTCAGGAAGCCGTAAAAATTGTTAATCTCTTTGTAGATAAAGGTGTTACGGTGGTGATTCAAAAAGGAAGAAATCGTGAGAAATCTATCACTTATAATACCTTTGTTACACCACTTGAGCCCAATCTTCCTTTAGTTGTTCTGGTAAATAATCGTTCAGCATCAGCATCTGAAATAGTGGCCGGGTCATTACAAGATTTAGACAGAGCAGTTGTAATTGGTCAGCGAAGTTTTGGTAAGGGCCTGGTACAGCAAACGTTTAATCTGCCCTACAATAGCCTAGTAAAAGTAACTGTTGCCAAATATTATACTCCATCAGGCCGTTGCATTCAGGCTTTGGATTATACCCATCGTGATAACGACGGAATGGTTTTAAAAGTTGCCGATTCACTCATCACTGAATACAAAACCAAGGCAGGCAGATTGGTTTATGATGGAAGCGGAATTTTTCCTGATGTTTTTATAAAACCGATTAAGTATAGCCAAATAACGCAAACGCTAGCCTCAAGACATCATATTTTTGATTATGCCACACAATACCGTAATCTCAAGCCAAGTATCAGTGAGCCAAAAACCTTTCGGTTGAGTGATGCTGAATACAATGATTTCATCGCCTTTTTATCAAAAAGAGACTATAATTATTCCACAAACATCGAAAGGCTCATGAATGAATTGCGCGAGGAGGCTGCAAAAGAGAATAAAATAGCCGATTTGAAACTTGAGTTTGAAGCACTTAAGTTAAAAGTTTCTCAAGGTAAAAGGAACGAATTGTTACTTTTCAAAGATGAGATCAAAAGGGTTCTTGAAAGTGAAATAGTTGGTAGGTATTATTTTGAAAAAGGTAGACTTGAACAAAATTTCAAATATGATCATGAGCTTAATGAGGCTCAAAAAGTCCTTTCTGATCAATCGGTTCTGGCTTCCATACTCAACGGTGAAGGAACCTATAAATCAATTGGTAAGCCGGGTGAGGATTATTCTGCAAGTGCCGGAGGAAAGTTGTAAGTTGTAATTTGTAGGTTTTTGATGGTTCCAATGCCGGTTTAATTTCTCAAATTTTATCAGAATAGTCGTTTATTAATGAAACCTGATTTTGTGCAATATTTTTTGATGAAATCAGAATCCGATTACTTTTAGCCTTAAACCGGTTGAGTACAGCTTAATACTTCAGTCCCATGTTATAGAGCATAAACGCCCACTTATCGGCCTGTTCTTCAATGATTTTTGCGGTTGGCTTTCCTGCTCCATGACCTGCATTAGTTTCGATTCTGATTAGTGCCGGACTTGATCCTTTGTGATATTCCTGTAGTCTTGCAGCAAATTTGAATGAATGTGCCGGCACCACGCGATCGTCATGATCTGCAGTTGTTATCAAGGTTGCCGGATAGGACACACCGGGCTTTAATGCGTGGTAAGGAGAGTATTTAAGCAAATACTCAAACATCTCTTTAGATTCCTCAGCCGTTCCGTAATCATAAGCCCAGCCTGCACCGGCAGTGAATTTATTGTATCTGAGCATATCAAGAACACCAACTGCCGGAAATGCTACTTTGAAAAGCTCAGGTCGCTGACTCAATACCGCTCCAACGAGTAAACCCCCATTTGAACCACCCGACACGGCTAGAAAATCTTTTGAAGTATATTTATTACTAATCAGGTACTCGGCAGCTGCGATAAAATCATCAAATACATTCTGCTTGTTTAGTTTAGTACCTGCCAGGTGCCATTTTTCACCATATTCTCCACCACCACGAAGATTTGGGACAGCATATATTCCACCTTCCTCCAGTAAGATGATTGTTGAGGTACTGAAGGCAGGGGTTAAACTCACACTAAATCCGCCATAACCGTAAAGCAAGGTTGGATTCTTTCCGTTTAATTCAATTCCTTTTTTATGGGTGATAATCATCGGGATTTTAGTGCCATCCTTCGAGGTAAAGAAAACCTGTTTTGATGTAAATTTTGAGGGGTCAAAATTGACGCCTGATTTTTTGTACTCAATTGACTGCCCGTTCGCGATAATGTATTTAAAAATCGTAGGAGGGTAGATATAGGAAGTAAACGTGTAATAGAGTTCTTTCTCAGTTTTTTTAGCATAAAAGCCACTTGCTGACCCAACTCCGGGGAGGGTAACGGTACGTTCCAGTCTGCCATCCATGTCATATTGCATAACTAGTGAAATCGCATCTTTCAGGTAATTCGCAAATATCTTTCCTCCCGCAGTACTTACGTTTAGCACATTTTCTGTTTCAGGAATTAAGTCTCTCCAGTTTTCAGGTGTTGGATTGGAGGCATCAACCGTAACTACTTTATAGTTTGGTGCATTCAGATTAGTAAAGATATACAGTTTACTACCTTGACTATCAATGATGCTATGATCACCTTTGAAATGGTTTACCACATTAACTATCGGACTTCCGGGTTTGGAAAGATCCTGAATATATAATTCATTTCCGGTGGTTGATTCAGCTGCAGTAATAATTAGAAAACGTTCATCTTCAGTTATGCCTGCCCCAATATATCTTCTTGGATTTTTTTCTCCCCCAAAGATCAGCTGATCCTCTTTTTGTGAGCTTCCGTTACGGTGAAAGTATAATTTATGAAATTGAGTTAATCCTGAAAGCTGACTTCCTTCTGAAGGCTTGTCATAGCTGCTGTAATAAAAACCCT
>VGGW01000055.1 GCA_016868395.1 Bacteroidota bacterium
ATCGGTACTACCATGGGGATTGCCTTGCCACTCCACTTTTTTTATCTTCTATTCAGGCCTTTCATCTGGCTACTGAATGGATTTGCAAATTTTATCCTTAAATTATTGGGGATCAACACCATTGTAGGCCATGAAGCACACCATAGCTCTGAAGAATTACAATATCTTCTGGATCAGGGTAAGGAAAGTGGAGCTCTTGAAACTAATGAACACGAGCTTATTAAAAATGTTTTTGACTTTAATGATCGGGTGGTAAAAAATATTATGGTACCCAGAACCAAGATATCAGGAATTGAGTTAAATACCCCACACAAAGAGGTGTTGGATATAATTATTCGTGAGGGCTACTCCAGAATTCCAGTATATGATGAGACCATAGATAAGATAGTAGGTATTGTTCATGCAAAAGATGTTTTGCCTCTGTTGGCTGAAAACAAAGAGTGCGTCCTGAAAGAAATTATTCGTAAACCATATTTTATTCCTGAAACAAAGAAAATTAATGATCTTTTAGGCGAATTACAGCTTAAACGAATACAAATTGCTATTGTTCTAGATGAATTTGGAGGAACAGCAGGTATGGTGACTGCTGAGGATATTCTAGAAGAGCTTGTGGGTGATATCCAGGATGAGTATGATGAAGAAAAGCCAATAGTGGAAAGGTTATCTGTAAATGAATTTATTATTGATGCTACAGCATCTATTTATGATGTTAATGAATATCTTCCACACGACCTTCCCGAGGATGGAGATTATGATACCGTGGCTGGACTTGTCAGCGAGATATTCGGGAAAATACCGGATGTTGGAGAAGCCAGTGATTTTAACGGTTATGTGATTACCATTTTGAAAAAAGCCGATCAGAATGTTGAATCTGTTAAACTCGAATTAGTAATTAACAGCGAGGATTCGATAGATATTCATTAATTCAGAGCTCATCCATGCATATATTCTACACACCTGACCTGAGTTCTGAAACTTATTTCATGAGTGAAGAAGAAAGTAAGCACTGCATTAAAGTATTGAGGCTTCAAACTGGAAGTAAGCTTAATTTAGTGGATGGGAAGGGTGGTTTTTTTGATGCAATTGTTGAAGATGCCAATCCCAAAAGAACAAAAATTAAAATCCTTCAGGTTCAAAGAAATTTTGGGAAAAGAAATCACTATTTACATATTGCTATCGCCCCAACTAAAAATATTGAACGAGTGGAATGGTTTCTCGAAAAGGCAACAGAAATTGGCATCGACGAAATTAGTCCCATAATTTGTGATCGCTCAGAACGTAGAGAAGTTAAAACAGATCGTTTAAAAAAAGTAATCACAACAGCAATAAAGCAATCCATTAAAGCCTTTCATCCCCAATTAAACGAAGCCAAAAGTTTTTCTGAGTTTATTCTGAACAGTAACTGTAGTAATAAGTTTATTGCTCACTGTGCTCCAGGTAATAAATCTGCTATTAAAGAAAATTTTAAGCTCAATTCTGAGTATCTTGTAATGATTGGGCCTGAGGGGGATTTCAGTTCAGTTGAGGTAGATTTGGCCATTCAACAAAATTTTATTCCCATAAGCTTGGGTGACTCAAGGTTGAGGACAGAAACTGCAGCCCTTGAGGCTTGTTTTGAGATCAATTTTTTAAACAGATGAAGTCTTTAAAAACAATAGTCTTACTAATTCTGATCCCATTTGCCATTGGAATCCTCTTTTCTTTCAGACCACCGAGCTATAAACTGGCAAAATTAAAATATAATGGTGGCGGAGATTGGTATGCCAATAGGACCGCTCTTTCTAATCTTATCAATTTTTGCAATAAAAATCTTGGAACCAATTTTGATCCTGAAGAGGCCATTGTTGAAGCAGGAAGCAGTAATTTATATAATTATCCATTTGTTTATTTAACCGGTCATGGTAATATTGTCTTTTCTGATCAGGAGGCTCTAAACATTCGTAAATATTTAATGGCAGGTGGATTTCTGCACATAGATGATAATTACGGCCTGGATCAGTTCATTCGTCGACAAATGAAAAAGGTATTTCCTGAACTTGATTTTGTTGAATTACCTGTCAATCATGTTCTATATAATCAAAAATTCAAGTTCCCGGGAGGTTTACCTAAGATTCATGAACATGATGGTAAGCGGCCCTTGGGTCTGGCTTTAATTTACAAGGGAAGAATGGTTTGTTATTATACTTATGAATGCGATTTGGGGAATGGTTGGGAAGATGCAGGTACTTATGCGGATGATTCTGACGAAACCAGACAGAAAGCATTAAAAATGGGTTCTAATCTGATTCAATACGCCTTAACCCGATAAGTTATGTTAAAAATTAAAGTCAATGAAAAATTCGATTTTGAAATTCATTCCGAAAAGAATTCGAGAATTATCAATGGTCAGGAAATTAAGGTAGACTTAGTCAGGATTGATCCAACTACCTTTCATTTATTACACAACGATAGATCCTATCATATCGAGCTGATTGCAATAAATAGGAGTGATAAATCCTGTACAGTTAAAGTAGGTTCAAATACTTATTCCATGCGGATGTCCGATCAGTACGATGAGCTTCTCCATCAGCTGGGAATAGATAATTTAAAAGCATCCAGAGTTTCAGAAATTAAGGCTCCGATGCCCGGATTGGTGATTAAGGTCTTGGCTAAGGAAGGAGATGAGGTAGAAAGGGGAGGAAATTTATTCATTCTTGAAGCTATGAAAATGGAAAATATCATTAAGGCTCCTGCAGATGTTAAAATAAAATCCATTAAAGTTATGGCCGGAGATAAGGTGGAAAAGAATCAGGTTGTTATGATTTTTTCCTAATAATGAATGGATCTGAATTTTCCCCGGAATAAGCATTTTGCTGAAACTTGTTTCTTCGTGCAAATAAATATTGCTTATTTTCAAGCATAATTAAGCTAAAAATTAAGAATAGTCCTAATGGCAATACAAATTAAAACTAAGGGTGAATTATATGATGTTTGTATCGTGGGTTCGGGTGCAGGTGGCGGCATGGCAGTTAAAGTATTAACGGAAGCCGGTTTAAAAGTGGCATTACTTGAAGCAGGCCCTGATTATGATCCTGCCAATCCTGAACAAAAAACTCAACTTAGATGGCCTTATGAATCCCCAAGAAGGGGTGCGGGCACGAACCGAGCATTCGGAGATTTTGATGCAGCTTATGGTGGTTGGGAAATCGATGGAGAACCTTACACGAAGAAAAATGGAACAGAGTTCGACTGGTTCAGGTCACGTATGCTGGGTGGTAGAACCAATCATTGGGGGAGAATTTCTTTGCGCTTTGGCCCCAAGGACTTTAAGCGTCGTGATTTTGATGGTTTGGGAGATAATTGGCCTATTGGCTATGATGATGTAAAGCCATATTACGACCGAATTGATAAGATGATAGGTGTTTTTGGGACTAAGGAGGGCATTTACAATGAGCCGGATGGTTATTTTCTTCCGCCCCCCAAACCAAGGCTTCATGAGCTTATGATCAAAAAAGCAGCAAACAAAATTGGAATTCCTGTTATTCCTTCCAGGCTTTCTATTTTAACAAGACCTGTAAATAATGATCGTGGTTCTTGTTTTTTCTGTAACCAATGTAATCGAGGTTGTTCAGTACATGCCGATTTTTCATCCTCAACTTGTCTGGTTAAGCCTGCAAGAAAAACAGGTAATGCAGATGTTTATGTCAATGCAATGGCAAGGGAGGTTCTCACCGACCGTGAAGATAAAACGGATATGCAGGAATATCAGATAAATGCAAAAGTTGTTGTTCTTGCAGCCAGCGCATGTGAATCCGCCAGATTATTATTAAACTCTAAGTCAAGTGCACATCCAAACGGACTAGCCAACTCCAGTGGTTTGGTAGGCAGGTATTTGCATGATTCTACCGGAGCATCCCGCGGAGCTTTCATCCCACAATTAATGGACAGGAAGCGCTATAATGAAGATGGTGTCGGGGGGCTTCATCTATATATACCATGGTGGTTGGATAATAAAAAACTTGATTTTGCCCGTGGATATCATATTGAATTCTGGGGTGGATTGGGTATGCCTTCCTATGGTTTTGGTTTCGGAATAGAAAAAATGAATGGTTTATTTCCTGGAAAGGATGGCCAAATGAAGGCAGCCGGAGGCTATGGTGATGCATTAAAAGATGATTATCGCAGGTACTATGGTTCAACAGTTGGTTTTGCAGGACGCGGCGAAAGCATTCCCAGAATGGATAACTATTGTGAAATTGATCCGGAAGTAGTTGATAAATATGGGATTCCTGTTCTGAAGTTCAACTACAAGTGGACCGATCAGGAAATTAAACAAGCTAAACATATGCAGGATACTTTCGAGGAGATTATTGACTCCATGGGAGGTGTGGCTAACGGTGTAAAACCTGGTGAGGATAAAAAGTATGGTCTGGAAGCACCAGGAAGGATCATTCACGAAGTTGGAACAACCAGAATGGGAGATGATAGGAACAAGTCGGTTCTAAATAAATACAATCAGGCCCATGATGTTAAAAATCTATTCGTAGTTGATGGCGGGGCATTTGTTTCACAGGCTGATAAGAATCCAACTTGGACAATTCTTGCCCTTTCATTACGAGCATCAGAATATATCGTTGATCAATTAAAGAAGCAAAATATTTAAATAAATGAATAGAAGAGATTCACTCAAAGCACTGGCTGTTGGAACAGTAAGTGTTGGAACACTCATCACAGCCTGCGATAAAAAGGAAGGAGCTCAGTCGGCCGTTGAAGGTAAGCCCGCAGCATATGGGCGTACGGCTGAAGAATTGCTGATTGATGAAAAGTTAATGGCAGAAAAGTTCTTTACTGCTGCTGAAATGAGTACAATTAGCGTATTATGTGATATTATAATTCCCCGGGATGATAAGTCTGGGAGTGCCAGTGATGCTAAAGTGCCAGAGTTTATTGAGTTCATTGTAAAAGATCAACCAAGATATAAAATTCCTATAAGAGGTGGTTTAAAATGGCTCGACTTGAAATCACTTAGACTGTTTAAAAAATCATTTACAGATGCTTCCAAAGAACAACAGATCGAACTGGTAGAACTAATTGCATTTCCGGGGAAAGCTGCCCCTGAAAATGCTCCGGGGGTAAGTTTTTTCAACACCATGCGTAACCTCACTGCTACCGGATTTTTCACCAGTAAAGAAGGTATTGAGGATATGCAATATAAAGGAAACCAACCCAATGCATGGGATGGTGTCCCGGATGATGTGTTGAAACAGTATGGTCTTGAATATGATGAAAAGACGCTTTCTGAATGCCTAAAGGCAGAGGATCGGGGTAAAATTATGACTTGGGAGGGTTAAGTTGTAGCTTGTACATTTTAGTGATTTAGAATTGGTCATAAGTCTTGGAAGATCTCTTAGAGGAGATTGCAAAGGGTTCATAATTTTTTTGATGAATCAAGGCTCTTTTCTGTCTTATTATGATCATGTTTAAATGGTCATGTTCACTTAATGTATTGTTCATATTAACTGAGTTCTTTTACGGGCTTAAGAATTATCAATTCATTGTTCTTAACAAATAAAAAAATACATTTTTGCTATGATTAATATAAAAAAAAATCTCCAGGTATTCCGTTTCAACCTATTGGTTATCTGTTTATTGGTTTTTTCGAATAGGGGGTTGACCCAAACTGTTCCTAATTCAAAAGACCCTTCAAAAGTACTTCTTCCAAACGGTTGGTCTTTAAGTCCGGCCGGCCGATCCCTTCAATTGGGTGATTTACCATTGAATATTCAGATATCAGCCTCTCAGAAATTAATGGCTGTAACTAATAATGGGCAGAGTAAGCACAGCATTCAGCTAATTGATCCGCAAGGTGAGAAAATACTTCATGAACAACCTATCGGAAAGGCTTGGTACGGACTTAAGTTCAGCGCGGATGAAAAAAAACTATATGCATCGGGAGCAAACGACAATATTGTTCTGATTTATTCCATCATTAACAAAAAATTAGCTGCCGCAGATACCTTAGTGCTTGGTAAGCCTTGGCCGGTTGAGAAGATTGGTCCAACAGGTATAGAGCTTGATGATTCCGGGAAAAGATTGTATGCCGTAACTAAAGAAAATAATTCACTTTATGTTTTTGACCTTTCGACTAAGAAAATATTAAGAAAAGTTGATCTTGGAGCAGAAGCATATGATTGTCTTTTATCACCTGATAAGAGTAAGTTGTACATTTCTTTATGGGGGTCAGATAAACTGGCCATATATGATACGAAAACGAATCGGATAAGCAAAGAGATTTTAACAGAAAATCATCCAAATGAAATCATTCAAAGCAGGAGTGGACACTATTTATTTGTAGCGAATGCCGGTGATAACTCAGTTTTAGTAATTGATACAAAGATTGGAAAGGTCATTGAAGTTATTTCAACGGCTCTCTATCCAACAAGGCTAACGGGGTCAACGACCAATGGTCTGGCACTTTCAGAAGATGAAAAAACGCTTTATGTAGCAAATGCGGATAATAACTGTTTGGCGGTTTTTAACGTTTCTAATCCCGGGAAAAGTAGTTCAAAGGGTTTTATTCCTACCGGTTGGTACCCTACCAACGTCCGCGTAGCAGGAAAAAAAATATTTGTATCCAATGGGAAAGGTTTCAACTCAATGGCTAATCCATATGGCCCTCAACCGGTAAAAAAGACCGATAACAGCGGGGTGCATCTTGGGATTACTGAGCAAAGGGAAGTTCAGTATATTGGAGGTCTTTTTAAGGGGACACTTTCAATTATTGATCAACCCATTGATTCAAAGCTTGAATCGTTTTCTAAGCAGGTTTATGCCAACACCCCATATACTAAGCAAACTGAAACTCTCTCCAGGGGTCTAAAGGATAATCCCGTACCAAATGTTCAGGGGGGTAAATCACCGATAAAATATGTTTTTTATGTTATTAAAGAGAACCGTACTTATGATCAGGTTTTTGGAGATATAAAAGAAGGGAATGGAGATTCAACGCTTTGTCTATTCCCTGAAAAAGTAACACCTAATCATCATGCATTGGCCAGGGATTTTGTTCTGCTTGATAACTTTTATGTGGATGCTGAGGTAAGCGCTGATGGTCATAATTGGAGTATGGCTGCCTATGCCAATGATTATACTGAAAAAACATGGCCAACTAGTTATGGAAGCAGGGGTGGAACCTATGATTATGAAGGTAGTCGAAAAATTGCCTATCCAAGAGATGGGTACATTTGGGATTATTGTAAACGTGCGGGGGTCAGTTATCGTAGTTATGGCCAATTTGTGACTAAAAATGGTGCAACTACCGAATCGCTTATCGGTAAAATTGCCACAAAATTTCCACCATATGATTTAGATATTATGGATATTGACCGAATCAAAGCCTTTAAATCTGACTTTGATTCCTTGCTAAAAATTAATGCTGTAGCCCAGTTCAATACCATTCGGATTGGCAATGACCATACCAGCGGGCAGCGCATCGGAAAATTAACTCCTACTGCGCAAGTTGCGGACAATGATCTTGCACTTGGTCAGCTTGTTGAGCATATTTCAAACAGCAGTATCTGGAAAGAGTCAGCCATTTTTGTTTTGGAAGATGATGCTCAGAATGGTCCGGATCATGTAGATGCACACCGTTCGCCAGCCTTTGTAATCAGTCCTTATACCAAACGTAATTCAGTAAATAGTACGATGTATTCCACTTCCGGAATGCTTAGAACCATAGAGCTGATATTGGGTTTACCACCAATGAGTCAATATGATGCAGCAGCAGTTCCAATGTCGGCATGTTTTACTTCATCACCAGATTTCAGACCTTATCAATCGAAGCCTTCGAATGTTGATCTGCAGAAGCGTAACATTGCCTGGAACAAAAGTGCCGAGCGTTCTCAGGAGTGGAATTTTGCAAAAGAAGATTCCGCACCTGATTTGGATTTAAATGAGGTTGTTTGGAAGTCGGTTAAGGGTGAAGATTCAATAATGCCTGCTCCTCGCAGAAGCGCGTTTCTTAAACTGGAACAAAAAAAGTCCGACGATGATTGATATTTATTTGAGGTCTATTTAGTTTAGAATCTCGATTTTTTTCAAAATGATGAGAAATTTGATTTTTTTCACTGTGCTTTTTTTTACCAAGAGTCTTTCCGCCCAAAGTATTACGGGCAAAATTTATTCTCAAAATACAAAGGAGGCCCTGGCATGGGTAAGCATCAAACTTGAAGGGGGAAGTTCAAGGGTTTTAACTACGGATGAGAATGGAAAATTTAATTTTCAAAACCTACAGCCCGGTAAATACAGGATCAAATCTAGCTATGTGGGATATGAAACCTTTCAAAAAACATTGATACTTGAAAATAAAGACTTATTTATTGAAATTTTTCTCCAAAACAGGACAGATCTCCTTCCCGAGGTGCAAATCTTATCCGGATCAAGAAGGAATAGCCCTTCCATAAATCTCCCTTTTGCATCTTCGGTATTAAATCTTCCTGCTCAATCAGAAAACATTCCAAGAACGGTTCCGGAATCCCTGAATATTATCCCGGGAGTAGTTGTTCAAAAAACAAATCATGGTGGTGGTTCTCCATTCGTAAGGGGTTTAACCGGCAACCAAACTTTAATTCTTATTGATGGCATTAGATTAAATAATTCCACGTTTAGATATGGTCCAAATCAATATTTGAATACTATTGATCCATTTTCTGTTAATAAGATTGAAGTATTAAGAGGAAGTGGTTCTGTTCAATATGGTTCTGATGCCATGGGCGGAGTGATTCAGATTTTTACTATAGATCCGTCGTACTCGAATCAAAGTTCCTTTAAAGGAAGTGTTACAGGAAGGTTCGGAAGTGGGAATATGGAGCAATCCGGTAGTGCAGCATTAAATTATTCCTCAAAAGAAATGGTGGTTTCAGGAGTATTTGGAATCAAGAATTTTGGCGATCTGATAGGCGGTGACACAACAGGAAGGCAATCACCATCAGGCTATTCCCAGTCTGATGCCAATTTAAAGTTCAAGTTGCGGATCTCTGACGATTCTGAGCTGATAATTGCGAATCAATTTGTACAACAAAAGGATGTAGATCTTTACCATAGGGTAAAACTGGAGAATTTTAGCACCAATAAAATGGGCCTTCAGGGTAGGAATCTTAGTTATTTGAAATATATTATTAATAATAAGGAATCTTCGATTTTCAGAAAAATTGATTTTACGGGATCTATAAACTCAACTATAGAAGAACGGAACAGTCAAAGAAATAACAGTCAATCTATTGGCTTTGAAAGAGACAAAATCAAAACCTCTAATCTGGGTCTCGAAATTTTCTCTGATTTAATGAAAAATTGGACGGTTAATAGTGGGTTAGAGTTCTACAGAGATAAAGTTAATAGCCTTCAAAACACAAGAAATTCACAGAGCGGTCTAATTACTGAGCAAAGAGGCTTGTATCCCAATAATTCAAATTATTCAAATACATCCCTGTATTCCCTTCATCATCTTCAATTAGGCGGTTTTAACTTGGAGGGCGGGCTAAGATACAATTGGTTGCAGGCCAACCTAACCGACAAAGATCTTGGTCAGTTAGAAATTAACCCAAGTGCATTCGTTTGGAATTCAGGTGTTAATTATTCTTTTGGAATGCATCATGTTTATACTTCTTTTAATACCGGTTATCGGGCACCGAATATCGATGATATGGGCACTTTGGGAATTGTAGATTTCAGATATGAGCTCCCTGCCTATGCCCTCAAACCCGAGAAGAGTTTTAATTCTGAATTAGGTTACAGGTATTCTTCTCAATATTTAAGTTTTGGCACAGCATTTTTTCGAAATAGATTAAGTGATTTGATCAATAGAATTCAAACAAGTCAAGTCATTGATGGTTATAAAGTTTATATTAAAGAAAATACGGACATTACGGTGATCAAAGGTATTGAGGGCTTTGCAGAGTTTCAGGCATCTCCAAATTTATTCTTTGATTTTTTTGCTTCTTATAATCATGGGGATAATATTTCCAAAGCAGAACCATTAAGAAGAATACCGCCATTTAATGGAATTTTTTCAATGAAATATAAAATAAAAAGATTTTATATGAAGGGTGAACTGGCTTGGGCCGACAAGCAAGATCGTTTGGCTCAAGGGGATAAGGCTGACAACAGGATTCCTTCAGGGGGTACTCCTGGCTGGCAGGTTTTAAATTTATACTCAGGACATTCTTTGAAAAATGCACACTTACGCTTAACTGCTCAGAATCTTTTTAATACTGATTATCGAACTCACGGTAGCGGAATAAATTCGGTTGGAAGAAGCCTTTGGACGAGTATCTCGTTTGATTTCTAAAAATTAGATTGAACTCTTTTTCTTCAGATTTTGGAATAGATTTTCGATTCATGGCTGAAAACAAGGTATCTTCAAGAGACTTACGATGTCGATTTCACTCAGGATCTTTATTCTAAATATTTCTCTTAAAACTTTGACTGAACTTTTCAGGATTAAGTTCTGAAGAAAATGCTTTGCTAATCCATGTTACAAGTTGGCAACCTTATTGCCATTGAAAACAGCCTAGGGCACTCCTTCACATGAAGTAATTAATATTTTTATTTCAGTATAATTTTTATGAGAAGCTCGAATGGCTTCAACGTATTTCCTAAGTTGATACGAATAAAACGGCCTCAAATGATTGTCATTTGAGGCCGTTTTATTCTCAATATCCTAAGTCTTATTTTGTTTTAACCAGAGCCCTTGATTTAGGCTGTTTAAACTGTGGCTTACCTTTCGACATAATTTCGGGCGCACCAACCAGAGTCATGGCAGAACGGAATCCAATTTCTGCACTTGTTTCATCTTGTTGCATAAATCTCCTGGTTGCAGGGTTTAACCAATAAGCTCTATCATTCCAGGACCCACCTTTATAGACTCTCGAACGATCGTTTACTAGAGTAGTGATTCCATAAAGATCAGTGACAACCGTATCTAAATGACCACGAAAATCAGCATTGTAAGGTTTACCGGCAATTGCAGATGAATCTACCGCTGCAACATCCTTCTGTAATTCGGCCCATTTTTGTTTTTTACCTGTTTTTGCAGGGTCTTTTATAGGGCGACCATATTTATCTTTAGCGTAAATACCCTTATCCCGATCTGATAGACGTTTATTCACAAATTCATTTCCTCTAAAAGGATTGAAATCACTAAAGTCCTCAAAACTTAATTTTCTGTAAACGTCTGCTGTCCATTCATTCACATTTCCTGCCATGTTATACAATCCAAAATCATTGGGTAAATAACTTCTTACAGCATTGGTAATGTCTGCCTTATCATTTAAGTATCCACCGGTACCCATGTTGTCGCCTTCAGTGCGCTTAAAGTTAGCGAGTATCATCCCTTGTGTTCGTTTTTTTGGAGATCTGACTCCCAAACCATTCCATGGATAAATTCGACCATCAGCTATATTTTCAAATTCAGTATTACCAGCCAATGCTAAAGCGGCATATTCCCACTCAGCCTCCGTTGGTAATCGATAAGGTTGTTTTAAAACCCCATCCTCTAAACGTACCGGTCTTACCACACCTTTAGACCCTGTTGTAGCTCCGTTAGCAGCTGCATTTGGATTTAGGTCTTTTTTCATTTTTTTTCCATCAATCCCTTCGCCTCGATATTGACCATTAAGATAAATATCGGTATTAAAAGGATCTGATGAAGTAGAAACCGTGGTCGCAGTTCCTGCTTTTCCTGCTCCTGAAGCTAAAGTTTTATAGTCAATCAAATAGCCTTTACTTCTTAAAATTTCTTCATTCACACGATCGGTTCTCCATTCGCAATAGGCATTCGCCTGTTCCCAAGTAACTCCAACAACAGGATAATCCTGAAATGCCGGATGACGAAGATAATTAGTTACGTAAGGCTCGTTATAAGAAAGAGGTTGCCTCCAAACAAGGGTATCAGGCAGCGCACTATAATAATATTCTGCATCAGCAGGATAATTTCGTTTTATCCAATACAGATATTCCAGCCAATCGACATTGGCAACCTCAGTTTCATCCATATAAAATGATGAAACAGTAACTCTACGTCTTACATTATCAAATTCATAACCTAAGTCCTGATTTAAACTTCCACCCATAACAAAAGTTCCCCCCTCAATCGCAATTAATCCCGGACCCGGACCAGCCTTTATTTTACTATTAACCTCAAAACCACCATTGTACTTATTGTTGTAAGCCATTCCGGTTTTAGAAGACCTACCAGTCTTGCTTTTGTTACAGGAGCTGAAGATTCCCAGTAATACCATGACTGCTAAAGAATAAATAGAAATTAGTTTCATTACTTTATGATGTAATTGGAGCAAAAATTTTCTAAAAATACAAAATATGACTTATATACCCAATTGATTTTTTTTGTCTACTTTCACGTTTACTTGGATAAGTCAATTAAACAAAAAAATCAAATGGCTTAATTTCAATATACGTTAAAGTATTTTTTAAACGTTGTATAGGCACTATTATTTTGGATAAATTTTCAATTTCAAAGTAATTTGTTTCGAAATTAAACAGTAAGTGTCTGATATTCAATAAGAAAAAAATATATTATTTTATTGTCTGATACAATTGTTGCCAATTTTTACTTGATTTTCAGGTCAATATTTTCAATTTAAAGCAGGGATTAATGGGAGATAATTCTTTTTTAATACCTATATTTATAACAAGGTAAAGTGTAGATTTGATTGATTTTTTTAAAATTAATGATTAACCAACTCTCGTTTTCTAATTATTTTATTGTTTTAATCCTCTGTTTTCCTGTTTTGGCATATTCTCAGCCCACTCAGACAGATGGAAAGAGGACCAATACCATACAGACGGCAGCTCCTTTTTTATTGATTACCCCTGATGCGAGGTCGGGAGCGATGGGTGATGTTGGGGTTGCCCTATCTCCTGATGCTAATTCTATGCATTGGAATCCGGCAAAACTGGCTTTTATTGATAAACCTACAGGTTTTTCGGCTTCCTACACTCCCTGGCTTCGGAATCTTGTGCCCGATGTGGATTTGGGATATCTATCTATGTATCACCGTTTGGACGGCAGGAATACAATCAGTGGTGCCTTGAGGTATTTTTCTTATGGTTCCATTCAATTAACTGATAACAGTCAGAATGATATCGGAGTGTACAGTCCCAATGAGTTTTCTGTTGAGGGTTCTTTTTCCAGAAGGCTCGGCGATGGATTTTCATTGGGAACTACTTTACGGTACATACGTTCAAGTTTAAGTAACGGGCAGTTTAATGGGCAAGATATTCAACCGGCGACTGCACTTGCAGCAGATGCCTCAGGATATTTTAAGACGGGAACAGTTATGTTTGGGAGGGATACAGAGCTTGCACTGGGTTTAAATTTATCTAATATTGGATCAAAGATGAGTTATTCAGAGGGGGGATCTAAATCATTTTTGCCTGCAAATATGAAACTTGGTGCTGCAAGTACTTTTCTTCTAGATGAGTTGAATACATTTACCCTTGCACTCGACATGAATAAGTTACTTGTACCAACAAATCCGATCCGTGATGTCAATGGTACTATTGTCGAAGGTAGAGATCCTGACCGTTCAGTACCTGCTGCAATTTTCGGGTCTTTTAGTGACGCACCCGGAGGTTTTTCTGAAGAGTTTAGTGAAATCAGCTTTTCACTGGGCACAGAATATTGGTACAATAGGCAATTTGCTCTACGTTCAGGTTATTTCTATGAAGCTCCAACGAAGGGTGATCGAAGATATTTAACCTTAGGAGCCGGCTTAAAATACAATGTATTTAATCTTGATTTCGCATATTTGCTGGCAAATCAACAAACTAGTCCCTTAGCGCAAACACTTCGCTTTTCACTGGTATTTAATTTCGAAAAATAAGTTAATGAAAATTAGGGTAGGATTTGGGTTTGATGTACATCAATTGGTTGAAAATCATCCATTTATACTAGGAGGTGTTAAATTAGATCATTATTCCGGCGCTTTTGGGCATTCAGATGCAGATGTGTTAGTTCACGCGATAGCTGACGCCTTACTTGGAGCAGCGAATCTTAGGGATATTGGGTATCATTTTTCGAATACGGATAGTCGCTGGAAAGGCATCAGCAGCCTGATCCTATTGAAGGAATGTATTAAATTACTGAATCAAAAGGGTTGGAATATTGGGAATATCGATGCTATGATCTGTTTGGAAGCTCCTAAAATTAATCCCCACATACCCGAAATGAAAGCTAAAATAGCGGATGCGGCTGGGATCAGCATGGAGGACATATCCATCAAAGCTACAACGAATGAAACGATGGGTTTCATTGGCAGGAAGGAAGGTTTGGTAGCTTATGCTGTTTGTTTGATTGAGAAAAATTAAAATTTTTAAGATTTTTTCGGAAGCTTAGATTCACTGAAATCTGCTGCGCATTTGCCGCAATTATTTCCACAATCATGTCTACGGTACAAATTGTTGTATACCATTCGACCTATGTAGATTACTGCCAAGAAGAAAAGCAATATCACTAAAACAAGCTGGAAATCCATAATTCAAAATTACGAAATATCTCTTATTTGCCGGTCAGCAAATAGTAAATTAAGCGAGGCATTATCCTTTCATCTATAGAATAATTAGCGTTTGAATTAAAAATATGCATTGAACCGGATGATATCATACTGATTGAACATCTGTCAGGATAATTAGCCTAAATACCAGCCTCTTTGCTACCAATACCTTCCGGATCGGAAACCTGAGTTCGACATCAGGAAGATTAAAAAATATCCTTTTATTGAATCTCATGCTGCCCCAGACTCATATCATTTGATTTTTGAAAGCAATACCTGTGTGATACCGCTTCGTTTAGTCCTTTACTCCTGAGTATTTCCGGAAAGAAATTATACCTTATTTTAGATCATCCATAGCCGGAAGATACCTCCTTCGGCAAGGTTTAGTTTACCCGCTGCTGTTTTTCATCAGGACGGGCAGCTCGGTAATAGAAGCCTAGGCCCTGTTAAACAAACCCGGGTGGCAGCTCTATCTTTTTTGCAGTACTGAATCTTAGGATAAGGATTGCATTTTCCCGCAAAAAAATAGGGCAGAACACGGGACTGAAATAAGCCAAGAGCAACAGGCCCTGCTTTCTAAAATCCGAGAAAAATAATCAGGCTAAATTTAGTCCGGCAAGATGCCCTATAGATTTCAAGTTAATGTAAAATTCTGCTATTAAAATCCTACCTTTGCAAAAAATTTTAGAGTAATTTTTTAATGCAAAAAATAAGAAATATAGCGATCATCGCTCACGTTGACCACGGTAAGACTACATTGGTTGATAAAATTTTACACCAAACTAATCTGTTCCGTGATAATCAGGACACCGGGGATCTGATACTCGATAGCAATGATCTTGAACGTGAACGTGGTATTACCATTGTTTCCAAGAATGTTTCTGTAAACTACAAGGGGGTCAAAATTAATATTATTGATACTCCAGGACACGCCGACTTTGGTGGTGAAGTTGAGCGGGTATTGAAAATGGCCGATGGTGTTATCCTTTTGGTTGATGCCTTTGAAGGTGCAATGCCTCAGACTAGATTTGTAACACAAAAGGCCCTATCTCTGGGATTAAAACCTGTGGTTATTGTCAATAAAGTAGACAAAGAAAACTGTCGACCTGAAGAGGTTTATGAATCCATCTTTGAATTGTTCTTCAATCTTGAAGCAACAGAGGATCAGCTTGACTTTCCTGTTTTATATGGCTCATCGAAGCAGGGATGGATGAACACAGACTGGAGAGTACAAACTGAAAATATTACACCATTGCTGGATACTATTCTGGAACACATTCCACCTGCACCAAGTTCTGATGGAACCCTTCAGATGCAAATCACATCTTTGGATTATTCATCATTCGTGGGTCGTATTGCAATCGGCCGTGTAGCCAGAGGCGTGATAAAGGAAAATCAACCCGTTTCACTGGTAAAGCGTGATGGGAAGATACAGAAATCAAAAATCAAAGAACTGTATACTTTTGAGGGCCTGGGAAAGGTAAGGGTTCAGGAGGTGTCTTCAGGTGATATTTGTGCGGTGGTTGGAATTGATGGCTTTGATATTGGTGATACCATCTCCGATTTTGAAAAACCGGAACAACTTGAGGTAATAAAGATCGATGAACCGACTATGAATATGCTGTTCACCATCAATAACTCACCAATGTTTGGTAAAGAAGGTAAATTTGTAACCTCGCAACGTTTACGTGAGCGCCTCTACAAGGAGATGGAAAAAAATCTGGCTTTAAGAGTCGTCGAGACCGAGTCGCCGGATTCCTATCTGGTTTACGGCCGTGGAATTCTCCATTTATCGGTTTTGATTGAAACCATGCGTCGTGAAGGTTATGAGCTCCAGGTTGGACAACCACAGGTAATTATCAAAGAAATTGATGGCGTCAAATGTGAACCGATCGAAAC
>VGGW01000056.1 GCA_016868395.1 Bacteroidota bacterium
AGCCGGAAGATACCTCTTTCGGCAAGGTTTAGTTTACCTAAAGCTGTTTTTTATCGCTAGGGGCAGTCGTGTAATGGAACCCCAAACCCGGGTGGCAGCGCTATCTTTTTTGCCTTACTTAATTTTAGGATAAGGATTCCATTTCCTTCAAAAAAAAATAGGGCAGAACACGAAACAGACTGAGAAAGATAATCAGAATCTGGCAAGTTCTTTTATCAATCTTACCTAAATTAGATTGTTTATATCGAACTCAGGTTATTTATGTTTATTACAGGTATATTCTGTTATATCATCAAAGGTTTTTTTTCGAGTAGGCTGAACATCTGGTTTATTTGATGCTTTTTTTGACCGGAAAGTAAAGTCACCTAAGGTATAGGAAAGAAATTAATACAATTGAAGCAATTTTTCAGGAAAGTATCTTCGCAATTTCTACAAAGCCCTTTTCAAAAGCTTTGTCGGCCGGTGTCTTACCGTCTTCCATTTTGGCGTTTACGATGGCGCCAGCCTCTAATAATACAATTAATAGTTCAATATTGCCGTTATGAGCAGCGGAATGAAGTGGGGTTATTCCTGATTTTTGAGCTACGTTGACATCGGCACCTGATTCAAGCAGCATTTTGGCAATCATGGTATAATCAGAGGCAACCGCAGAATGGATAGGGTATACGCTGAACCCATTTTTTGAAGGGATATTAGGATCAGAACCATTTAAAAGTAAAATTCGGATCGCATCCTCCCTGCCAAAATAAGCAGCTAGGCTTAATGGAGTGAAACCATCCTCAGAAAATTCGTGTACCAAGCCGGGATTGTCCAAAAGTGCGTTATTCAAATAGTCGCTTTTCCCTAATGCAGCAGCTTCAAAAATACTGATTTCGCTCACATGTTTTAAGATGATATCGGCCAACTCAGGCTTTTTGTAATAGCAACAGAGCATTAATGGAGAAATCTGCTGACTTGTTTTTTGGCTTGCAAGTTTAGGATCCGCATTTAGAAGTGCATGTAATTCAATTGCATTACCCGTTAGGATGTATTCTTCAAGTAATTCCTGATTCATTTTATTTTTGGCAATTTCATGAACTAACTAGCCGTTTATCAATAAAAACATGAACTTGACATAATTTTAAAAAAAACCATATTGAAACATAACATTTTAATGGTTTCTAAGCTACGCGTTACCTACTGATAAGTTTGAGGCTGCACTTCAAACTGTTATCTATGTTTCTTTAAAGTTTTATAAAAGCCAATCCATGTGGTTAAATCTTAATGTTTAGGTGTATTATACCGAACTTGTGTAATATTAATAAAATTAAATAAAAAATGCAGCAGATTTAGGCTATCCCAGATATTCTTTATAACATTATATTTGTCAATAATTAGCAAAATTTCGAATGCCCTCTATTAAAGGAAATCAATTCAGGAACACCAATTCATTTCGCGGGGAGCCAATGTCCAAGCCTGTTTCTAAACAACAGCCAGCGAAAGAAACAGCCGAGGATCTGCCTAAATTCAAATTGAATGACGACCGGGCAATCAAGATAATCGGACTGTTTTTTCTTATAATTTCACTGTATTTTATGGTGGCTTTCACATCCTATTTATTTACATGGCAGGATGATCAGAGTTATGTGATTGACGCGAATGGTGGATGGAGTAATTTGTTGAAAACGCAGCAGGAATTGACTGAAATGGGGCTAAATCAACCTGCTGTTCAAAACTGGTTGGGTAAATTAGGGGCACTGCTCTCTCACCAGTTTATTTATGAATGGTTTGGGGTAGCCTCCTTTCTTTTTATTGGAATCTTTTTTATCATTGGATACCGAATGTTATTTAAGGTTAGGGTTTTGTCGATTACAAAATCACTTGCTTATTCCTTCTTTTTGCTCATTTTTATTTCGGTCGGTTTTGCATTTTTTCATGCTTTTATCAATGATTATCCTCATTTTCTTGAGGGCGAATTCGGATTTTGGACCAATCGTTTGTTACAGGCCCAAATAGGAGATGCGGGTACGGCAGGTTTGTTAATTTTTACTGGTTTAAGCGCCTTAATCATTGCTTATAATATCGATTTTAACCTTCCAAAACGTAGTGTTGAGGAACAAAACCCGATTCCTGAGACAAATGACGAGGTAGAATTAGAAGAAGAGGTTTTATACCCTCCAGTAGAATTAAATTTGCCAAATCGTCCCGGTCATGAAACCAGCGACGCAGATACCAATAAACTAAGTCAGAATCTGCCAATTGCTGAAGCAGCTGATCATCCGGAATCGGAAGAGCATAGGTCGCTAGTAATTAGTCCGAGCAGAAATGTGCCTTTCGAAACCTCATTGGCTGTGTCCAAGGAATTAAATGATTCACCACCACTGACGATAGAGAAAACTGAAGAAGAGAAAAAATCCACTGAGCTGGTGGAAAAATTTGGGATGTACGATCCAACGCTGGATCTTTCAAGCTACAAGTATCCCCCTTTGGATCTTCTTGAAAATTATGGAACGAACAAAATTGCTGTAAATTCTGAAGAACTTGAGGCCAACAAAAACAAAATAGTTGAGACGCTCAATCATTACAACATAGAGATTGATAAGATAAAAGCTACGATCGGCCCAACAGTCACCCTCTATGAGATTATTCCTGCTCCGGGTGTAAGGATCTCGAAAATCAAAAATTTGGAAGACGATATCGCCTTGAGTCTTGCTGCATTGGGAATACGTATTATCGCCCCAATGCCCGGAAAGGGTACAATTGGTATTGAAGTGCCAAATCAACATCCTGAAATGGTATCCATGCGTTCAGTACTTGCAACCGAGAAGTTCCAGAATACAAACATGGACTTACCGATTGCTCTTGGGAAAACGATTTCTAACGAAGTTTTTATCGCCGACTTGTCAAAAATGCCTCATTTACTGGTTGCCGGGGCTACCGGACAGGGCAAATCTGTGGGAATAAATGCAATTTTGATTTCTTTATTGTACAAGATGCATCCCTCTCAGTTGAAGTTTGTACTAGTTGATCCCAAAAAAGTGGAACTGACCCTTTTCAGGAAGATTGAAAGACATTTTTTGGCCAAATTACCCGGCGAGGCCGATGCGATTATTACGGATACTAAAGAAGTAATTACTACTTTAAATTCACTATGCATAGAAATGGATTTACGCTATGACTTGCTAAAAAACGCGCATGTCAGAAACTTAAAGGAGTATAACCAGAAATTTATCAACAGAAATCTTAATCCCAATGAAGGACATCGTTTTCTTCCTTTTATCGTTCTCATTATCGATGAGTTTGCGGATTTGATGATGACGGCAGGTAAAGAAGTAGAAACGCCAATTGCCCGCATTGCACAATTAGCCCGGGCAGTTGGTATCCATTTGGTTATTGCTACACAACGTCCTTCCGTAAACATCATTACCGGTACAATAAAGGCAAATTTCCCGGCACGACTGGCATTTAGGGTCTTATCGAAAATTGATTCCAGAACAATTCTCGACAGTGGTGGTGCAGATCAACTGATCGGTCGTGGTGACATGCTTTTATCCACCGGAAGTGACTTGATTAGAATACAATGTGCCTTCGTTGATACCCCTGAAGTAGAAAAAGTTTCAGAATTTATCGGATCCCAACGCGGATCCCCATCTGCATGGATGCTTCCAGAGTATTTGGATGAAAATGCAGATCAGGCTATAAAGGATTTTGATGCTTCTGAAAGAGATCCTATGTTTGAAGAGGCAGCCAGGCTAATTGTGATGCACCAGCAAGGCTCTACATCTCTGATTCAGCGAAAATTGAAATTGGGGTACAACCGGGCCGGGCGGATTATTGATCAATTAGAAGCCGCACAAATCGTTGGCCCCTTTGAAGGTAGTAAAGCTCGAGAAGTTTTAATTCCGGATGAGTATTCTTTGGAACAATTCTTGAATACATTGGATAAAGAGGATAATTAAATAAATAATAAAATGAAGAAGTTATTAATAGCTGTGTTTCTGGTTTTTGCTGCCGGAATTAGTGTTATGGCACAAAGTGAGGTAAAAGCAAAGGAAATTTTGGCAGAAGTATCTAAGAAATATCGCAGTTATGATGTTATCAAAACCGAGTTTTCCTATACGCTTGAAAATCCTGAAGCAAAGATTAAGGAAACCCAGACAGGAACTCTTTTTGTGAGATCAAAAGTCAACAAATACAAAGTTATTTTGAAAGGTCAGGAGTTGATAAGTGACGGTAAAAATCAGTGGACTTACCTGAAAGCTGACAAAGAGGTTCAATTGAGTGAAGTTGATAATTCTGCCGATGCATTAAATCCTGCAAAATTATTCACGATTTACGAAAAGGGCTTTAAATCCCTTTATGTAAATGATTCCAAGGTTAATGGAAAAACATTACTCAATATTGATTTAAGTCCGATTGACACCAAGCGCAGTTTTTTTAAAGTCAAACTTCAAATAGACAAACTGACAAAACAAATTATTAATGCAGTTATTTTTGATAAAAATGGGAATCGATATACCTATTCTATCAGAACATTTACTCCAAATATTAAAGTGCCTGAGTCAATTTTTGCTTTTGATTCAAAGCTTTATCCCGGTGTTGAACTAGTGGATTTGAGATGAGCCAAACGAAATTTTTTGAAAGGCTTCATACTTATTTTGTTTGAAGCCTTTTTTGTTATTTTTGAGAGCATATGGCGCTAAGTTATTCACAACATACCCTAGATAAGCTCGAAACCCTAATTAAAAATCTTGGGTTTAAACTTCGTTATGAGAAAGGTAATTTTAAGACAGGGTCTTGCATCCTGGAAAAGGACAGGATTGTTATTGTAAACAAATTTTCGAACCTCGAAAGTAAAATTAATTCCTTAGCTGACCTTGTTCAGCGAGCTGAAATAGACGATAGCCTACTTGACGATAAACAAAAATCATTCCTTTACCTTTTGAAACAAACCAAAATAGAGTTTTGAAAATTACATTTTTAGGAACAGGAACTTCTCAGGGCATACCAGTCATTGCCTGTGATTGTAAGGTATGTACTTCAAAAAGCAAACACGATAAGCGTTTAAGGGTTTCGGTTTTAATTGAGGATATGGGCAAAGCTATAGTTATTGATTCAGGCCCAGATTTTCGTTACCAAATGTTGCGCGTTGGACTGTGTCACCTCGATGCCATTCTTTTTACGCACGAACATAAAGATCATGTTGCCGGATTAGATGATGTCCGGGCATTTAATCACAAGCAGCAAGCTGAAATTGATATTTATGCGCATTATAGAGTCCAGGAGGCATTGAGGAGGGAGTTTCATTATATTTTTTCCGGTAATAAGTATCCGGGTATACCACGTTTGAAATTAAATACCATTGAAGAAAATCAAGTTTTTGATGTTGCAGGAATTTCTGTGATGCCAATATCTGTGATGCATTTCAAATTGCCGGTTTTCGGTTACAGGATCAGAGGCTTCAGTTATATTACCGATGCAAATTCCATATCCGAGGAAGAAAAATTTAAAATTAAAGGCTCAGAGGTTCTCGTTATCAATGCTTTGCAAAAAACAAAACATATTTCCCACTTTACTTTAGATGAAGCTTTGACACTTGCTGCTGAAATTGGAGCTAAAAAGACATACATCACACACATCAGCCATAATATGGGTACTCATAAGGAAGTTAGCAAGGAACTTCCTGAAGGAGTGTTTCTGGCTTATGACGGACTTGAACTCACGGTTGATGGCCAATATTAACCGCCAGAAAATTGACATTCAAAACTTAGCATGCAAGCAGACAGGATGTCAAACCTAAAATAATGTAACTAATGTTTTGCGATTGGTGCCCAGGAGCAGATTCGAACTGCCACACCCGTTAGGGCGCCACCCCCTCAAAGTGGTGCGTCTACCAATTTCGCCACCTGGGCATTTTTATTGTCCTCGGCTACCTGGGTCTAATTGCCAGATATTTGCTTTCAGAACTCATTTAAGGATCCAAATACCTGAGAAATGTGGCTCATTTGCTGTGAATAAAGAACCATTAACTCTTTAGGAAAGGCCTCTTATAACCGATCAGAACAGAATTTGGCAATTTTACCATCAGCATGTTCTTATCTTACCATCATCTGCTTCAGCGTTTTAAACTGAATTTTCTATGATTGGAGTGCAAATATAAAAGAAATGACTTTAGTTAATAAAAAAAGGATAAAAATATGAATGCTCAAAAAGAAGTTCAAGATGATTTTTTTATTCTTTGATTTAGATTTAATTCAAATATTTTCATTTTAAAATTTATGGTGATTGATGAATTTTTTAACTTTTCGGTAATGACTTAATTTTAGAAATGGGATCCTTTCAAATAAACCACATGCCATCAATTTAGAATCCTTCAATCATAATTAACACAAAAAAAATTAACTTTGCATTTTCCTTTACAGGCACCCAAACAGAACCTTCGATGATTCATTTTTTTGTCTCCCCGCTAAATAAAATATTTGCTGTTCAATCAGCGACTGAGATTCATCCGGATGATGTTAAAAAACTGAGCTGGTTGTTTGGGGAAGCTCCTAAATCTAATCAATTAATCATGCCTGGTTATCATGTTGGTCCGAGGGCTGCCATGATCACCCCTTGGAGCACCAATGCGGTAGAGATTACGCAGAATATGGGTATCTCTGGAATAAAACGAATTGAGGAATTTGAAAAAGTTCCAGTCGATTTTAACGCCTTTGATCCGATGCTATCGCAGAAGTATGCAGAGCTGAACCAGGAAATCTATTCGATAAATATTAAACCTGAGCCTATTCTATACATCAGCGATATTGCGGCTTATAATCAACTTGAAGGATTGGCTTTGAGTATTGAGGAAGTTGATTATTTGAATAAGTTATCTGATAAATTGGGTCGAAAGCTCACTGATTCTGAAATTTTTGCCTTCTCGCAGGCCAACTCAGAACATTGCCGTCATAAAATATTCAATGGCACCTTTATAATCAATGGGGAGCAAAAACCAACATCTCTGTTTAAATTAATCCGTAAAACATCCGAGACGAATCCGAACGATATCGTATCGGCTTATAAGGATAATGTGGCCTTTATCAAGGGCCCAAGATTAATTCAGTTTGCCCCTAAGCGTGCCGACCGCCCAGATTATTATGAAGAGAAAGAATTTGATTCCGTTCTTTCATTAAAAGCAGAAACACATAATTTCCCGACCACAGTAGAGCCTTTCAATGGAGCAGCCACCGGTTCGGGTGGGGAAATCCGTGATCGACTGGCAGGAGGACAGGGTTCCTTGCCATTGGCCGGTACCGCAGTCTATATGACATCTTATTCTAGACTTGCCGATGGCGAGCATCCCTGGGAGAATGGTATGGCCGAACGCCCATGGCTTTATCAAACCCCAATGGATATCCTAATCAAAGCATCCAATGGTGCGTCAGATTTTGGCAATAAATTTGGTCAACCCCTAATTTCAGGTTCTGTACTGACATTTGAGCATGAAGAAAATGGCCGAAAAATAGGATTTGATAAAGTTATTATGCAAGCTGGTGGCATCGGCTATGCCAAGCGTAACCAGGCAATCAAGCATACTGCTCAGGCAGGTGACAAGATTGTTATTTTGGGAGGAGAGAACTATCGAATAGGTATGGGCGGTGCTGCGGTATCTTCCGCAGATACCGGCGCTTTTGGATCCGGTATTGAGCTCAACGCAATCCAGCGATCCAATCCTGAGATGCAGAAGCGTGCAGCCAATGCCATACGTGCTTTTGTAGAGAGTGAGCATAACCTGATTATTTCCATTCATGATCATGGTGCCGGTGGGCATCTGAACTGTCTATCGGAATTAGTGGAGAATACCGGCGGACTTATTGATTTGGATAAATTACCGGTCGGCGATCCTACCTTATCAGCAAAAGAGATCATTGGAAACGAATCACAAGAGCGTATGGGACTTGTCATTGGGCAAAAGGATATTGATGCCCTAAAACGCATTGCAGAACGTGAACGCGCTCCAATGTATGAGGTTGGTGAGGTAACCAATGATCACCGCTTTACTTTTGAATCGAAATCTACAGGTTTGAAGCCCATGGATTACGCTTTGGAAGATTTCTTTGGAAGTTCTCCAAAGACCATTTTGGCCGACCATGTGCTGCAAAGGAATTATGCCGAACTCATTTATAGTTCGGAGCATATCCCATTGTATTTAAAACACTTGCTGCAATTGGAGGCAGTGGCTTGTAAGGACTGGCTGACGAATAAAGTGGATCGATGTGTAGGTGGGCGCGTAGCTAAACAACAGTGTGTAGGTCGTCTGCAATTACCTTTGAACAACTTGGGTGTGATGGCGCTGGATTTCAAAGGTAAGGATGGTATCGCAACCTCTTTGGGTCATTCGCCGGTTTCGGCATTGGTAAATGCAGGGGCAGGTTCCCGTACTGCAATCGGGGAAGCACTATCAAATTTAGTTTGGGCGCCTTTAAAAGATGGCTTATCCTCAGTCTCACTATCTGCAAACTGGATGTGGGCCTGTAAAAATGAAGGAGAAGATGCTCGTTTATATGAAGCCGTTGAAGCATGTTCTGATTTTGCAATTGAACTTGGTATCAATATCCCGACAGGGAAAGATTCGCTTTCAATGAAGCAAAAATATCCTGATGATGAGGTAATTGCTCCCGGAACGGTTATTATATCGGCAGCTGGAAACTGCTCTGATATCACTAAGGTTGTTGAACCTGTTCTTAAGAAAAATGGTGGAAATATTTATTACCTCAATTTATCTCAAGATAATTTTAAACTTGGAGGGTCTTCTTTTGCTCAAATTTTAAACAGGGTAGGGACAGAGGTCCCAACTATCAAAGATTCAATTTTTTTCAAAAGATCCTTTAATCTGCTGCAGGATTTAATCGCTCAAGGTAAAATTATGGCAGGACATGATGTGGGTAGCGGAGGGTTAATAACTACATTACTGGAGTTGAGTTTTGCTGAAATAAATTTGGGAGCTGATTACGATCTAAGTTCACTAAACGAACGAGATACAGTAAAAGCATTTTTTAATGAGAATATTGCTGTAGTTTTTCAGGCAGACGCATCTGTTGAAACAGTTTTTTCTCAACAGGGAATTAAAATCTTTAAAATAGGAACTGTTGCTGAGGGTGATTCTATAAGTCTCAAGAATCATAGCGATTTATTCACCTTTAAGGTGTCAGAAATAAGAGATATCTGGTATAAAACCTCATTCCTTCTGGATTCGCAGCAATCGAAGAACGGAATGGCTCAGGAACGGTATGCCAATTATAAAAATCAGCCTTTACAATTTACTTTCCCGGCAAATTTTGACGGTAAATTACCGGTCATGGAGAAAGGTGCTAAAAGACCAAAAGCAGCTGTTATTCGTGAGAAAGGCAGTAATTCTGAACGCGAAATGGCGAATGCCATGTATCTGGCCGGTTTTGATGTTAAGGACGTCCATATGACTGACCTGATCTCGGGGAGGGAAAACCTGGAGGACATTCAGTTTATTGGTGCCGTTGGGGGATTCTCTAATTCCGATGTGTTGGGTTCTGCAAAAGGTTGGGCAGGAGCTTTTTTATATAATGAAAAAGCGAAAACCGTACTTGAAAATTTCTTTAAGCGGGAAGATACTTTATCCGTTGGTATTTGTAATGGATGTCAATTATTTATGGAATTGGAGTTGATTAATCCCGAACATGAAATTCATGGAAAATTGCATCATAATACCTCTAATAAGCATGAAAGTGGATTTACATCTGTAAGAATCCAGAAAAATAATTCGGTAATGCTCTCTACCTTGGAAGGTGCAACTTTAGGTGTCTGGATCTCGCATGGAGAGGGTAAATTTAATTTGCCTTATGCCGAAGAGCGTTTTCATATTGTAGCTAAGTATGGCTATGAGAGCTACCCTGCAAATCCAAATGGTTCAAACTACAATACGGCGATGATGTGTGACGCCACTGGCAGACATTTGGTAATGATGCCACATATCGAGCGTTCCATATTTCCATGGAATTGGGCAAATTATCCTGATGGTAGGCAAAATGAAGAAGTTTCTCCTTGGCTGGAAGCATTTGTAAATGCCAGGAAATGGATTCTAAGTCTATAAATTTAAGCCTGAACCTAAAGCAGGGATCAGATTTCATTGCTCAATGCTAATTTTAAGAATTTATTGGTCCTTTCAAACTTTTAATCTTAACTCTCCATCTTAAACCTTATTTCTTTTTTATTTCTATTACCTCCGGATCTCCTTTATTTGATATTATTTCTATTTTCTATCCTTGGATTGTTTCCAAACCAAAATAATTAAGCTGATTTTGATTTCAGGAAGGATTTTATAATACATTTTAATGGATCTCATGTTGTTCCGGACTTGCATGATTTGATTTTGGAAATCAATAACTGTGTATAATCGCTTCGTTTAGTCCTATTCTTCGGAGTATTTCCGGCAAGAAATGGTAATTATCTCAGATGATCCATAGCCGGAAGATACCTCCTTCGGCAAGATTTATTTTACGCAAAGCTGTTTTTCATCGGGATGCGCAGCTCGTTAATAGAACCACAGGCCCTGTGAAACAAACCCGGGTGGCAGATCTATCTTTTTTGCGCTACTGAATCTTACGATAAGGATTCAATTTTCAGCAAAAAAATAGGGCAGAACACGCGACCAGGAGCAAGAGACCCTACTTTCCAAAAGCTTAGAAAGATAGTCGGGCAAGGGCGAGAGTCTATACCGAAACAAAAAACAAGAAGTTACATGAACTATAATTATGAAAAAATAAGCTTTATTTTCGTTGTTTTGTGGACATCGATTCACATGGACTAACAGTTTGCTAAGAATGAGGTATTATTTCAGTTTAATTTTTATCATAGCTTTTACCAGTTCAGGAATCAAGGCTCAATCTGTACGCCTTTTACAAGAGGGTAAGAACACCAGTCTACGTGGATTATCGGTGGTCAATGATTCAGTCGCCTGGGTTAGTGGCAGCAAAGGCTGGGTAGCACTCAGCAGGGATGGGGGTAAAAGTTGGGATTGGAATCAATTAAAGAGGTATCAAAATCTTGATTTTAGAGATATTGAGGGCTTTTCACATCGTAAAGCCATACTTGTCAGTGCCGGTACCCCTGCAGTTATTTTGTTGACGAATGACAGTGGTGAATCATGGAAAGAAGTTTACAGAAACGAATTCTCAGGTATCTTTTTGGACGGTATGGATTTTTGGGATAATGAGAATGGAATTATTTATGGTGATCCAATCAATAGTCAAATGGTCTTGTTGCAGACAAAGGATGGAGGCATGAGTTGGCAAAATAAAAGTTCACAAAATACCATTCCTCTTATTGCTGGTGAGGCTAGCTTTGCAGCCAGTGGTACAACCATTCGAACCGGAAATAAAGGTAGGGTTTGGATTGCTACAGGCGGAACTCAGTCGAGAATATTCAGTTCTTCTGATTATGGATGGAGTTGGAGAGCTTTGAGGTTACCGATAATTCAGGGTAAAAGCAGTACGGGACCTTTTTCTCTGGCATTTTATAAGAATAAATCCGGGGTAGCGGCAGGAGGGGATTTTCTGCAGGATTCTTCCAGACAGGATAACTTAATTTTAACAAGGGATGGGGGTAAAACATGGTTTAAGCCTCAAATTTCAACTTTTGGATACCGGTCGGCTATAGAATATTTAACAAAAAATGAATTACTTGCCTGCGGTCCGAAGGGTATCGATCATTCTGCAGATGGTGGTTATACCTGGTCCAAGCTATCTGATGAAGGTTTTCACACAGTTAGGAAGGCAAAATCAGGAAAGCTAGTTCTTTTAACCGGTGGAAATGGGCGTATTGCTGTATATAAATAATTACGGGGTATCATCCTTTTGAGTCAGGATGAATGATTGAATGCTTGTTTCAATTTGTGGTACAATTTCAGATATGATGAGTATCCTTGTGAGTTCGAAGTATGCCCTCTGCAAGATTCATCATCATTGCAGGCAGAAAAGATTCTTTTAGTTTTTGTAAGTTAGGATTAGTTTTATGATTGGGTATTGTTCGGAGCAGTGTGGAAATCATTAGAAATTAGCACGAATATTAGATCTGTTGTCCCATTTGGTAGTTCTAAAGGTCAACAACCTTCTTTTAAACTACCATGGTATTGTAAATTATCTGATCGGTGAAAAGATTTATAATCCACGAAAAATTTATGCTCGGTATTCGGTGAAAATTCCAGTTATTGGTGGTCAACAAGACGAAAAAGTACCAGTATGAACTTTTATATCATAGGGTAGGCGGAGAAGCCGGGAGTGGGGGATCAAATTATTGACAGCGATGACAGAACGATATGATCATCCAAATAGGTCTTGTTTTTTGGCATCACATCCGGGAGTCCATGAAATTATAGATGTATTATTAAATATTAAGTTGATTTCGATGGGAAATGAGGCAGCTGACCAATTGCTTATAGAATAGCTCCTTGGGCTGTATTTTAAAGATCTAACAAATAAATCAGATGAAGAAATGGATATTGGGTATACTTTTGCTGACCGTTTACAAGGTTGCAGCACAAACTGCTAAAACCCTCCATCAAAAGGCCATTGTTGTAGATACTCATGGTGATATTTTATCCGATCAGATTAAGTCGGGTATTGATATTGGTATCAGACAAACGAGGGGTAATTTTGATTTGTTAAGGGCAAAAGAGGGAGGTTTAGATGTGCAGGTTTTTTCAGTTTGGAGTGATCATACCGGTGGATTTGATCAGGCAAACAGACAAATTGATTCGCTGGATGCATTAATCAGGCGTCATCCGGATTTGATTACTAAAGTAAGCACGGCCTCAGCTTTGAAATCAGCAGTAAAACAAGGTAAAATGGCTGCATTGGTTGGGGTTGAGGGTGGACATATGATTGAGGATAGGATTGAAAACCTGGAGGCATTGGCCAGGCGTGGGATGACATACATGACTCTTACCTGGAATAACAGTACGCCATGGTCTAGCTCAGCTTATGAGGAAACCTTCAAAAGGGATAGTCTGAAGCAAATTGGACTTAGTGAGTTCGGAAAAAAAATCATCAAAAGGATGAATGATTTAGGGGTAATTGTAGATCTTTCTCATGTTGGCGAAACCACATTTTATGATGCCATCAAGATTTCTACCAAGCCGGTAATGGCCTCACACAGTTCAGCCTATGTTTTTAATGCTCATCAACGAAATTTGAAGGATGAACAGATTAAGGCCATCGCTAAAACCGGTGGGGTCGTTTTTGTAAATTTTTATAGCGGTTTTTTAGACAGCACTTATACTCTTAAGCGAAAACAATACAATGAAAGGCATAAAACTGAGCTTGCGCAATTGGCATCAAAGTATCATAGCCTGACCAGAGCATCCGAAGAGATCAATACTAAATACCGTCATGAAATAGAGGATATGCGTGCTCCGTTGTCTCTACTTATTGATCATATCGATTATATGGTCAAGCTTGTTGGGGCAGATCATGTTGGTTTGGGTGCTGATTATGATGGCGCAGAATCCTACCCCAAAGGCCTGGATGATGTATCTAAATACCCACTGCTTACAGAAGCATTACTGCGAAGGGGGTATTCAGGTAAGGAATTGAGAAAAATATTGGGTGGTAATTTTATCAGACTCCTATCGGAGGCTAAAAGGTGAAAGCAAAAAGCGAAAAGCTGAATTTATTCGCCCGAAAGCTATTGGGAATCAATTTCAATCAATCTCAACTCGCGGTAAAATCATCCTAACATAAAAATTATGTTCGCTCGTCAGAGATGACGGTTAACTACCAAGTTTATTGACAATTATCAACTGTCTATTACCAACTGTCCACTCTCCATTAAATTATATGTTCCACCAATAAGTCATTTTCAGTACCAGGAACCTGTTTTTAACCGAAAATGGGCTTGGCAGATAATTGTCTGTGTACACGATAAAGATGTCTGAGGCGGGCTTATAACGCCATTGTAGCCGTGTATTTATATTTATATTGTCACTCTGTTCATTGTACTGTAGAAATCCGGTAAAAAATAGTTTATTGGTCATCGTTACATCCATTCGAGGTCCAACCAACCAAAATTTTCTGTTATTCCAAGGATTTGGTAATTCAATATCATTATAACTTGAACTGAGTGCAAAACTGACATAAGGCTGAAAGCGGTAACCTAATTCACTGGTAATGTTTAGGCGAGTTCCATTAGAATAATATCCACCATATCTTGTCGAGAATGAAAAAGTATAAAGGCTTTGGGGTCGTGAAACGAATTCCGTTCCGAAGGAGTTCCAGGTATGTTCTGTCCCAGTTGGTAAGGTAGCAATTCCTTCATTCGTTGGATCGAAGGGTTGTAGAAGCTTTACATAATCATGTGCAGTCCAGGCGGTAAAAGTCGCCCGACTTCTAAAATTCAAGCTATAAGCTACATAATTTGTATTGTCGGTGGGCTTAAATGACTCATTAAAGTAATTCGCACTAAAGAATTTAGGTCCATGGCTAACAAGTTTACCGCCTTTCGGGAAGAATAAATAGGAGGCAGATGGACTCAAATTGATATATCCGCGTCTCGGCACATAACCAACTTCCGCATTGTAATTTCTTCCTACATATTCATGTTGCCAATTTAAATCCCAGTTACCGGTCCAATAACGAAGGTTTGCGGCTTGCATGAGGTCTTTACCCCGTTTATCCGGACTAAATGATTTCATGCTTACCGCCTTTCCTGTCCAGGTGTTATTGGCGGAGGCTAAGTTATACTCCAAACCCGCAACTCGATTATATCTGGATACCCCTGCTGCCGCATTAATTGCATCATAATTTAAAGATTGTTTATTAATGACGAGGGCACTGATGCTTGACCTTGCAAACACTCTTCTCTGCAAGGCAATTACTCCGAAATTTTGAGCTGGTTCACTTGCACTACTGTTTTCGGTCTGCATATTCATTAAGCTGATTCTCAAGTCTTTATTTAACTTTCCACTTAATCGAGCACCGTATTGAATCGGCACTCCTAATCCTATACGTCTTGAAAAAAATGGATGGATATTTTGATAACCGAAATTGGCAAATAAGTCCCCGTTTTCAAGGAAATATTGTCTTCTTTCCGGGAAGAATAGTTCAAAACGATCAAGGTTAGGAACCTGACGGTCGACTTCCACCTGTGAATAATCAGGATTAACCGTCAGGTCAAGGTTGAGAGAAGAATTGATAGCTATTTTTACATCCCCTCCGATTTCTCCTCGATGATCCCTATGAACAGGTGATTTTAAGTGGTTATTCGAAATTCCACCTAGTGTATAAGGTATGATTGAAATGTTTTGGCCGGGTAATGGAGGAGGCTGATCCCAGACAAGCGATCCGGTATAGGCCAGCGATGCGGTAGCAAACTGTCGTGGAACCGGTGCCCAGCTGGATTTTTCGGTCGATTTTAGATCCATTCTGCTGAAATTGATTCCCCAACGGGTAATTCCAGCTTTGTAACGGATGGATTTAAAGGGTATAGCTGCCTCAAAAATATAGCGGTCGGGGTAATTTTTAACGGCTGAAGTCCATTTATTATCCCAGCTCAAATCTACTTTACTGCCGTCATACATGATCCCATCCCATTGAGCACCTGCTGCATTTGAGCCGAATGAGAATCCATTCGTCAAGTCATTAAATGGATCCATAAAAATGAGAAAGTTATCGTTTTTTCCAAAGGCAAAATCCCTGCGTAAGGATTCCACAAAATAAGGCCACGGTTCATGATAACAAATGGCTATAATGTACAGGTTGTCTTTATCATAAGCCATTTTTATGTCGGTTCTCACCGTGGCAAAACTCGTATCCATTGGTTGAACCATAAAGAAATTACTCGCCAGTTCAGCATCATTCCAGGCCAGATCATTCATGCTACCGTCAATTTTAATTTCAGAGCTTGCCTGTTTAATGTTGAGCTCGTATTTGGCATTAATTTTTTGAGCTAATGCATGGATACTAAGGGTACTAAAAAAAAGGCAGATGCAATATTTATAAAGATATTTTGATCTAATACGGTAGTGATAAGTCGATATTGAGGTCTTGATCAATTCTCTGATTCTTCTAGAATAATACATAAAAGGGAATGTAAAGTATTTG
>VGGW01000057.1 GCA_016868395.1 Bacteroidota bacterium
ACATTTCGCTAAAATCACCTTCAGAGGCTTCCATTGCCTTTTTGATCAATTTATTTTTAGCAACCTGCATTTTGATATCGTTTTCGAAACATTTGCGTCGAATATCATTTACCTTTGCTACAGACAGGTTTGCGGTGTCGGTAATATAGAAATTACCATACGCTGCAATTGTCTCCGCTAAAGCAAGAACCACTTCGTGTTTTTCTTCTTTTTTCATGATTAAATTCCCGCTACTGATTTAGTTTCTATTTCGATTCCCGGACTCATAGTCGATGACATATGAATGCTTTTGAAATAAGTTCCCTTTGCTGCAGAAGGTTTTAATTTTGAGATGGTTTGAATGACTTCAAGCGCATTCTCATAAATTTTATCTGCATCAAAAGATACCTTTCCGATAGAAGCGTGAATGATACCTGTTTTATCAACTTTGAAATCGATTTTACCACCTTTAACATCAGAAACAGCCTTACCCACTTCCGTGGTTACAGTTCCTGATTTAGGGTTAGGCATTAGATTCCTTGGACCTAAAACACGACCAAGTTTACCAACTTTTGCCATAACACTCGGCATTGTAATAATGATGTCAATGTCAGTCCATCCACCTTCTATTTTGGCAATGTATTCATCCAGACCGACATAATCTGCTCCTGCTGCTTTAGCCTCTGCTTCCTTATCGGGAGTACAGAGAACTAATACACGAACAGTTTTGCCGTTTCCATGAGGAAGATTTACAATACCACGTACCATTTGATTTGCTTTTCGCGGATCAACGCCTAAGCGAACATCCAGATCTACTGATGCATCAAACTTGGTCGTAGTAATATCCTTAACTAAAGCAGATGCCTGAGTTAAAGAGTATGCTTTCCCAACCTCAATTTTGGAATGTGCCAATTTTTGATTTTTTGTTAATCTAGCCACTTCTTAAACTGATTTTGTATAATTAATTGTTCCAGGGTGCATCACCGCTAACGGTAATTCCCATACTGCGTGCTGTACCAGCAACCATTTTCATGGCTGACTCGACAGTAAATGCGTTCAAGTCGGTCATTTTATCCTTTGCAATGCTCTCAACCTGGCTCCAGTTTACACTGGAAACTTTTTTACGGTTTGGCTCTGCTGAACCACTCTTTAAACCTGTTACCTCCAGTAATTGGATGGCTACAGGTGGAGTTTTAATGATAAAATCGAATGACTTGTCGACATAAACAGTGATTACAACCGGTAAAACTTTACCCGGTTTATCTTGGGTACGCGCATTAAACTGCTTGCAAAACTCCATGATATTAACACCTTTCGCTCCTAAAGCAGGACCAACAGGTGGGGATGGATTAGCAGCGCCGCCCTTGATTTGTAATTTTATTAAAGCACCGACTTCTTTTGCCATTTTTATTGATTTATTTTAACTCAATGTTAGTAGTGGAAGCTATGTAACATTTAAGATCTTTTAAGTTGTAAGTTGTAAGTTTTTAAGTTGTAAGTGTCGTATGCGACTTATGACCTATAACTTAAAACCTGTCATTTACTACTCTTTCTCAACTTGCATATAATTTAACTCCAGTGGTGTTCTTCTTCCGAAGATTTTAACCATTACCTTGAGTTTCTTCTTCTCCTCATTTACCTCTTCAATGACACCGGTAAATCCGTTAAACGGACCGTCTATCACCTTCACACTCTCACCTACATAATAAGGGACATTCATTAATTCGCCTTGCTCGGCCATCTCATCGACCTTACCTAAGATTCGATTTACTTCAGCTGCTCTCATTGGAACCGCATTTCCACCCTTATCCCCCAAAAATCCAATCACGCTATTAATTCCTTTGATAACGTGTTCAAGTTCACCATCCAGAGCAGCTTCGATAAGAACATATCCGGGATAAAAATTTCTTTCCTTGGCAATTTTCTTACCATCTTTCATCTGATAGTATTTTTCCATCGGAATCAGAACCTGTGGTAAAAGATGCGCAATTCCCAAACGATTAACTTCTGCCTCGAGGTATTGTTTAACTTTTTTCTCCTTGCCGCTGACAGCTCTAACTACATACCATTTTAGTTGATCGCTCATACAAATTATATCAGAGATTTATAAAACATCTTCAGTGCATTACCGGCCGTCTCATCCATTGCTAAGATTACCAATGAGATGATAATGGAAGCAATCAATACCAATACAGCTGAGTTCTGCAACTCTACCCAAGTTGGCCAGGTTACCTTCTGAGTCATTTCTGTATATGATTCTTTTAAAAACTCTACTAAGTTTGCCATCTTCTGTTTAGCGTAAGCACGGGAACAAGGATTCGAACCCTGATCAAAGGTTTTGGAGACCTCTATTCTACCATTGAACTATTCCCGTCTGTTTAAACTTAAATTACAGTTTTGCTGTAAACTAAGCCCGTGTATTATAAGAAAACATAAGTCCACAATAAAGGGACTTATGTTATCCAATTAACCTTTTAAGAAATCGTTATTTTACAATTTCAGTTACCTGTCCGGCACCTACTGTTCTACCACCCTCACGGATTGCAAAACGAAGTCCTTTCTCCATAGCGATCGCGTTGATCAGCTTTACACTGATGGTTACGTTATCACCAGGCATAACCATTTCTACTCCATCGGCAAGAGTGATCTCACCGGTTACGTCTGTGGTACGGAAGTAGAACTGCGGACGATACTTATTGAAAAATGGTGTGTGACGACCACCTTCTGCTTTTGACAATACATAAATCTCAGCTTTAAAGTCAGTATGAGGAGTTACTGAACCTGGCTTACAGATCACCATACCACGACGGATATCAGTCTTCTCAATACCACGTAACAATAATCCGACGTTGTCACCGGCTTCACCTCTGTCAAGGATTTTACGGAACATCTCAACACCGGTTACTACTGATTTTAAATTCTCAGCACCCATACCTAAAATGTCAACTGCTTCACCTGAGTTGATTACACCTCTCTCAATACGACCTGTTGCAACGGTACCACGACCAGTAATCGAGAATACGTCTTCAACCGGCATAAGGAAAGGAAGATCAGTCAAACGTGGAGGAATTGGAATATAGCTATCTACTACATCCATTAACTCAATAATTTTACCAACCCATTTTGGATCACCATTCAAACCACCCAAAGCAGAACCTTGGATAACCGGAATGTCATCACCCGGGAATTCATAGAAGCTCAATAGTTCACGGATCTCCATCTCAACTAATTCAAGTAGTTCCGGATCGTCAACCATGTCAACTTTGTTCATAAACACAACCAATGAAGGCACACCTACCTGACGAGCAAGAAGGATGTGTTCACGTGTTTGTGGCATCGGACCATCAGTAGCAGCAACTACAATGATAGCACCATCCATTTGAGCAGCACCTGTAACCATGTTTTTCACATAATCCGCGTGACCCGGGCAGTCAACGTGAGCGTAGTGACGATTAGCCGTTGAATACTCCACATGGGCAGTATTAATGGTGATACCTCTTTCTTTTTCTTCAGGAGCAGAGTCAATTGAATCAAATGAACGTGCTTCAGAAAGGCCTGCATCAGCTAATACCTTAGTGATAGCTGCTGTAAGTGTAGTTTTACCGTGGTCAACGTGACCGATTGTACCGATATTTAAATGCGGCTTACTGCGGTCAAATTTTTCTTTTGCCATTTTGTTTTTTACTTATTTTTAGGTTAATTTTATTGTTATTCTATTTAAAATCAATGCTGAGCCAACGATGGGACTTGAACCCATGACCTCTTCCTTACCAAGGAAGTGCTCTACCGCTGAGCTACGTCGGCTTTTCAGTTAGCGGTTTACAATTACCAGTCACCAGTACTACTGACAAACTGCTACAGCCGAAATGCTCACTTTCATGAGCGGAAGACGAGGTTCGAACTCGCGACCTATAGCTTGGAAGGCTATCGCTCTACCAACTGAGCTACTTCCGCAAATCAATTCGATAATTAGCAACTGAGCAAATTAGCAAATCGGGTAACATTCCTTAACAAAATCTCAACTGCTCTGATGAACAACTGATCCAATTTGCTAATTCTCAAATTTGCAATTTTGCAAATTTGGTTGTGGGGGGGGAAGGATTCGAACCTTCGAAACCGAAGTAACGGATTTACAGTCCGTCCCATTTGACCGCTCTGGAACCCCCCCAACGTTTTAGAGCCTCCTATCGGGATCGAACCAATGACCTACTGATTACAAGTCAGTTGCTCTACCAGCTGAGCTAAGGAGGCGAAATGTAAAAACCTTGTATTCTTGTTCAAAGAACCTTTCCATTACGATTAAGATGCCTTAAATTATGACCCCCCTCTCAAATGGACTGCAAATCTACGAAAATTTAGAGTTGGACAAAATTTTTTACAAAAAAAAATCGGCAGTCGGAACAGCTGCCGAAAAAGAAACCATGAATAAGGATTTTTAGAACCACAAAATAATTAAAGCTCGTCGCTTAAACTTGCTTCTTTATGATTGCCGGAACGAGGATGCACTTTTTCTTTATGCCTTTCGAGTTGTCTTCGAAGCGATTCAATGGCTTTGTCTGTAGCTTCCTCAAAGCTTTTACATTGCTCTTTCGCAAAGAGATCATTACCGGGTATCATCAGCTTGATCTCCACAATCTTGTTGGCCTCATCTTCTGTTTTCTCTAATCGGAGGTAGACATCCCCTCCTATTGTCTGATCATAGAACTGATCCAGTTTGTTCGCTTTCTTCTGTATAAAATCCAGCAATTTTATATCTGCTGTAAAATGAATCGATTGCACTCTGATTTTCATATGACCTCCATTTTTTATATAAAATTAGCAAAAATGCCCCCAAAAATTCGAAAAAAGCTGTTATTCTTTAGTCAAATTATCTTTAGAAAAACTAGGCTTTAGGATGCGCTTGTTTGTAAATTAATTTAAGCTTCTCTACTGAATTATGAGTATAAACCTGTGTTGCCGCAAGACTTGAATGCCCCAATAATTCTTTAATCGCATTTAAATCCGCACCCCTGTTCAATAATGACGTGGCAAAACTATGCCTTAAAATATGCGGACTCCTCTTGTCCTGAGTAGAAATCGCAGACAAAACAGTTCGCACGGTCCGGTAAATAAATTTAGGATAAACACGCTTACCACTATCCGTAACAATTAAGGTGCCCGAAACATCCTGATACCCTTGGCTGATTTTCTTTTGTTGATAGTCTGCTATTAACTTGGCCAAGGAAACGTGAACGGGGATAATCCGTTGCTTATTTCGCTTTCCTAAAACCTTGAGTTGATTTTGGTAGGTATCAACATCCCCTTCTTTCAGGCCAACGAGCTCTGCAAGCCTGATTCCGGTACCATAAAGTAATTCAATAATCAGGCGATCACGTAAACCCGAAAAATCATTGCTAAAACTAAATCCACCATCCAGTAAATGATCCATCTTCTGTTCCGTAATCACCACCGGTAGACGCTTAGGGATTTTAGGGGCTTTGATTTGAACCATCGGATTTTTAGTGATCTTCTCATTTCTCTGAAGGAATTTGAAAAATGATCGTAAACTGGAGATTTTACGATTAATGGTTTTCGCTTCATTACCCTGATCCATCAGTGCCACCATCCAGCCGCGTATTTCTGCATGTGAAACCGCCAGAAGATCAGATTCAGGTAAGTCTAAAAAAGAAAGAAATTGATTCAGATCCTTTTGGTAAGCCGTAACGGTGAGGGGAGAAAACCGTTTTTCAAACTTGAGATAGTGTATAAACTGCTCTATAAACATCAAAAACTATTTGCATATACAAGAACTTGAATATACAAATAGTTTGAGAATATATTTAAAATAAAAATTAAACTGTTTCGATGTTTAATCCTTGCTTGTAAATAGCTTTCTTAACCTGAGTTCGACGGGTAATGGATTTCTTTTCGTAAGCCTGACGATTACGTAACTCTCGTAAAACACCGGTTTTCTCGAATTTCTTTTTGAAGCGCTTCAACGCTTTGTCTAGTGATTCGCCGTCTTTTACATTAATAATGATCATAGTTTAAGATACCCCCTTTCAGTTTGGACTGCAAATGTATAAAGAATTTAAATAATATCATCAATCAACCTCAAAATAGTTGAACCTTTCTTTGGAGAAAGCCTGCACTTCATCCCATTCCTTAACATAAAGCACTTTAGGCTTGATGATTGAATCGATAAAGCCTAAGGGTCAATTCCTTAGCCATTATTGAAAGGAAACTAAGGTGACAATATTTTCAGAAACATGTTTCAGCCTTTCCTTAGCCTTGAGAAAATCAAGACTTATCACAAAAGCGTATCCTGCAACTTGACCACCTAACTTTTTGACAAGACGAGTTGCCGCATTGACTGTACCTCCTGTAGCCAAGAGATCATCATGAATTAAAACCCTCTGACCAGGCAAAATGGCGTCGGTGTGCAATTCAAGAATGGCGGAACCATATTCTAATTCGCAAGGCTCTTCCACAGTTTCAAATGGTAGTTTGCCCTTTTTCCGGATTGGTACAAACGGAATATTCATTCGGTTAGCCAGCATTAAACCAAATAAAAAGCCTCTGCTTTCAATTCCGGCGATCACATCTATAGCGGTACCATCCAGACGCTCAACAAATGCGTCAATAACTTCAGTACAAAGTGAGGCATCCTTTAAAATGGGGGTGATGTCCTTAAAAACTATACCCGGTTTTGGAAAGTCAGCAATATCTCTGATTGCAGTTTCGAGTTTGGTACTGATCATGGTCTGATTTCAAAATATGGAGCAATTTTACGTAATATTTCTTCATTCAGGATGGTAATATTCTTTAATTCATCCATGGATTTATAGGGACCATGTTGCGTCCAATACTGCAGAATGGCATTCATCTGCTTATAGGTTAAATAAGGGTGTTTTTTTACCTCATCAAACGTAAAGAGGTATTCAAGTCAATCGTCCTGATTAATCCGTTATTGATTTGAATCAAATCTTTGATCTGATTATACTTTAAAGAATCAAAACCATATACTTCCAAAAGTTGTTTTTTGTCGTAAAAACCACCTAATCGATTCTTAAATCGGATAATTCTGGATGCAAAAACAGGGCCAATACCTCGCACCGCAAGTAGTTGGACGGAGTCGGCCCCGTTCAATTCAAGCAGCACCTTAACCTGACCTTTGGAATTTGCCGGGGATTGTGAATTTACTTTTTGCTCCCCTTGATTTACTGGCTTATGTGAGTTCTTAAACTGAATAAAGGGTTCGAGTCTTTGATACTGAGCCGGAGAAATGGAATAAATTTTTTTCAGATCTTCCTTTTTGAAAAATTTTCCGCCCTTTAATTCATAGTTTCTGATTACCCTGATTTGTTTTGGCGAAAGACCTAATTTTAACCAAAGTTCATCACTAAGCTGATTGGGGTCAAAGTCAAAGTTAGTCGCGTTTTTAGTTATGCTCCCCCCGCCTGCACTGATTCGCATTTTGCCGGCGATTTTCTTTTGCAGGGTCTCATCCCGGCTCATAGATGACCTGAAAAGTTCAGCCTCAAGTTTAAACTCAGTAAAATCATACTCTTCCTCATCCATGAATGTGGGATACCAAACCGGGATAATTAAAACGAGTACTAAAAGAATCAAAAGAACACTAATTCCATTTAATTCTTTTTTTGAAAAGCTGAAATAGTCTGCGACCACCCTTCTCATAGTTCTCATCATCATAATCATTAGATAAAAGCAATTTTAAATCTGTATTGCTTTAAAGTACCACATAGAAATGGTGGTATTGGGGGGATCAAAAAAGAAACAGACTGATTATAAAAATAATCAAAAATTTTCAATTTCCACGCTATAATTAAACATAATTATGAGAAATGAACGTTGAATAATGCGTATCTTGAGTTTGCATAGGGCCTAATACCGGTATCTGAGCAATCTTTTTATTGATGCAAGCATCCTGATTTCAATCAAGCTCCGCGGTAAGCGTGATAAATAAACCATATTCATACCTCAGGCTAAGCCAATAGGAATGGATTGCGATTAAAAAACAAGGAGATGAAAATTATTAGCAAAGAAGAATTTTCGAAAGCCACCAATCTCAACAAAATATACATGCCCGGATTGGCTTCCTTATTGATGGAAATCATGAAAATTAATAAGGTAAACAAGGTATTTCAGAAAGCCGAACACCTTAAAGGGATCGGCTTCATTGATAAAATACTTCAGGCTATTGGAATAGGTATTGAATTTGAGGAGTCTGAGTTGAAGAATATCCCGAAAGATGGGGCTTTTATCATCATAGCGAATCATCCTTATGGAGGTATTGAGGGACTAATTTTACTGAAAATTATGCTCATGATGCGTCAGGATTCCAAGCTCATGGCTAATTTTTTATTAAAAAAAATACCAAACCTGAGTGATTATTTCATTGCAGTAAACCCATTTGAAACGATTGAGCATGCATCCAGTGTCAGTGGAATAAAAAAAACGCTGGAATTATTAAAATCCGGCACTCCGATCGGAATATTTCCGGCTGGAGAAGTTTCGACCTTCAAGACTCAAACTCAACAAATTACAGATAAAAGATGGCATCCTGTTATAGGTAAATTGATAGTCAAAGCCAAAGTACCCGTTATACCCGTTTATTTTCATGGAAATAACGGCCTGCTATTTAACCTGTTGGCTTACATTCATCCGGCTTTGAGAACAGCCAAATTGCCATCTGAACTCTTTAACAAGCGCGGCCAAAAAATTAAATTGAGAATTGGAAAGCCAATTCTCCCTGCTGATTTTATTCATCCAAAAAATCCTGACAGACTTCTCGATTTTTTACGGGCAAAAACCTATTCATTGGGTGCCGGCCTCGAAAATCAGCAAAATATCTTTAATCCCGGTCAAATTTTTAAGGTCAAGAAAATCCCGAAACCTATCATCGCTGCTGTTGAAAATCAACTGTTGGAACAGGAAATTGATACATTAAGCGATTTTAGAATTTTGACTGAAAAAAACTACGAAATTTATATTTGTCCGGCTTCTGTTTTAAAATACCTTATCCAGGAAATAGGGCGCCTCAGGGAAATCACCTTCCGCGAGGTTGGAGAAGGAACGAATCAACCAACAGATCTGGATGAATACGATATTTATTTTAATCACCTGTTTATATGGGATAAGGAAAGCAAACTCATCGTAGGTGCCTACCGAATTGGCAAAGGCGATGAAATTTATTATAGTTTTGGCATAAGAGGCTTTTACCTTAACGAATTGTTCAAAATAAAAGCTAAACTGGAGCCTATTTTGAAGCAGAGTTTAGAATTAGGTCGCGCCTGGATTCGTAAAGAATATCAGCAAAAGCCTTTGCCATTATTCTTACTTTGGAAAGGCATTTTAAAGTACCTAATGGATAATCCTCAATACCGATACCTCATCGGCCCGGTTAGTATCAGCAATAGTTTTTCTAAATTGTCTAAATCTCTTTTGGTGAATTTTATCCTTCAAAACCACTTTGATCATGAATTAGCAGCATATGTAGAACCCAGAAAAAAATTTAAACCAAATTTCTCGAAAATCGATAAAGATTCATTGCTTGAGTCCGCTGACAGCATAAAAAATATGGATAAGCTCATTTCAGAAATTGAAAGCTTTAAAATGAAGTTTCCTATACTTCTAAGACAATATTTAACCTTGAATGGAAAGCTGATCGGATTCAATATAGACCCTAAATTTTCGGATTGTTTAGATGGCTTTTTAGTGGTCAATTTTGAAAATATCCCCAGGGAAAAACTCGAAAAACTTGCTAAGAATATCCAGTAAAAAAAATATTTTTGTTAATTTAACATTAATTGTATGTAAATTTAATGTTAACAAATTAACAAGTGAAGTATTTTTTGACCAAAATAAGCTTACAATTACTCATGATATTCCTTTTGAGTATATCAAATGGAAGACTTATGGCCAAAAATCTGAGTTTTGAATTCTACACCGGAACATTCAATTTTGTACTGGATCCCGGCTCCGAGGTTTCATTTTCAGATCCTCTTTCTTCTGATGCTATTCAGGAGTTCTACAATAAGCTTAATCAAAGTAATTATCAGTCGGTTTTAAATTCATTATTGACTTACAAGGAAAAATATCAATTGAATGACTGGATTTATTACCAGCTCATTCGCAAAACAGCACAAGAAATCAGTCCCAAACTCGAGAACTACCACAGATACACGTTGTACAAGTGGTTTTTGCTAGCCAAATCAGGTTATGATGCACGAATTTCCATAGGGGATAAGCTGATGATATTTTATGTTAGGAATGATGAAAACATAAATGATATACCATTTTTTAAGATTGGTAATTATAAGTATGTGTGCCTGAACTATCACGATTATGGTAAAATAGATTTCGAAAAAGAAAAGGTATATCCTGTTCAGGTAAATATTGGGGAAGCAAACGCATCCTTTTCCTATAAAGTTACCCGAATGCCCAACTTTAAGCCTGAAACCTATGATGAAAAAGAGATTCGATTTAATTATCGATCTAAGTCCTATCATTTTCAGGTTAAATTGAATCCGGAGGTTGAAAATATTTTCAAAAACTATCCTGGAGTCGATTTTGAATCATACTTTAACATTCCATTAAGTCATGAAACCTATCAATCCCTGATTCCTATCCTAAAGAAAAACACATCGGGAATGAGCCAAAAAATGGGTGTTGATTATTTAATGCGCTTCACCCGATATGCCTTCCTTTATCAGGATGATGAGAACAATTTCGGAAAAGAGAAAAGGCTATCACCTGAACAAACGCTATTTTCAAAATACAGCGATTGTGATGACCGGGCCGCTTTATTCTTTTACCTGGTTAAGGAAATCTATAACCTTCCGATGATTGCATTGTTGTACCCCACGCACATCAGCATGGCCGTACAGTTTGATCAAACACAGGGCAAATCAATAATTTACAAAGGTCAGAAATATCTGGTATGTGAACCAACCCCTCAGGACAAGGACTTGAGAATCGGTCAGATTGCATCAAATCTTGAAGGTATGAATTATGAAGTTGTTTACCAGTACCATCCTGAAGGCAGGTAACTTACCGGAATTCTATACCTAAAAAAAATACCTGCCATAAGCAGGTATTTTTTTTAACAAAGATATTTAAAACAAAGACTAGTATCCGTTCGCTCCCCTTGGAAAGTTGAAGCTTGTCCAACCTGACATCCAGTTTGTTGTTCCAAATGCTCCGCAATAAGTAGTGCTGGTGAAAAAAGCATTGGTCATATCACCGGCAAAAGCAGCCCCTGTTAATGCAGGCGAACCGGTGGCAGGAAGTAAGTTAGGGTTTGTTAGATTAAATGGATCAGTAAGTTTGGCATCTGCAGCGGCAGTTAAAGTTACTGTTGCATTCGACTCAACGGCTGTTTGAAGTGCCGTTGCACTTGCACCCGTAACAGTCACAGAACCGATCCTATAGCTGGCAGTATTTGCATGCAGTAAATTGTTTCTAAATTGTGAGGTCGGACTGGCACCAACTAAACTGCTGTAAGTTCCATCAGACTCCAGTGATAAACCACCCTTCATCCAGCCAATTAACACTGAATTATTCAATACAAAGTTAGTCGCCCTTCTGAAGCGATTGGCAAAATTATGATTCTTAGAGGCAGTATTATCCACATTGGGTCCGATTAAAGTAAAGTTTGAAAGCACCGGGCGTGTTAGAGGTGTTGCGTTGGTACCTGTCGCGTCATTATCACATTCAACCCCATTTCCGGCATCACCCGCATCAATGAAGGAAGGATCCCTAAGGGCCACACCAAACTGAATTCTTCCGGTATATCCAAAGTCAAAATCAAAATCATCATCAGCAGTTGCATAGGCAACTAAGTATTTAGCATTAACAGTACCTCCAAAGATTTCGAATGCATCGTCATTCGCATAAACAGTTTGAACATATTCTATTGTGGTACCAGAACCAACACCACCCAACGTCAAACCGTTAATTTCAGAATTGGGTTGAGCCGCAATACCGGCGAATTCAATACGAACATATTTAAGTGTTCCCGAGTTGTCATTACTCACTGTTCCACCAAAGTTCTTACCAACCCCACCCTCAATAGTAGGTTCAGTGGTCCGATTTGTGGGTGCCTTACCTAGGATGATAATTCCACCCCAGTCGCCAGGAAGACGTTGCCCAACGGCTTTACCTGAAGTGAACACGATTGGTTTTGCTGCTGTACCCATCGCATTGATCTTAGCACCTCTTTCAATAATTAAGGCACCTTTATCAGAAACATCACTTTTAATAGTGGCACCGGCAGCAATATTAAGTTCACTGCCATCCTCAAAATAAACATATCCCTTAAGAACAAAACTACCTTCAGGTACATTTAGAATGGTGTTCTTATAAACTCCAGAAATAACTGCCCCGTTTTGAAGGGTTAAAGTTTGCTTTGCATTGGGATCTACCGGTTGATTTGTTTCTGAGTTCTTTTTGCAGGATACAGAAAAAACAACTAGGGCAAGGATTAATGTTTTAAATTTCAATGATTTCATATGTATTTTTTTGTTTGTATCAAAATTAGAATCCAGATGTTAGCTTAATTTTAAGTGAATATTAATTGTGATACAAACTTTACTTTTTGTTAGTACCAAGTCCGAGATTATAGGCGAAAGACAGGGATACATTAGTTCCCAGTCTGTAGGAATTAATCAGCCTGTCAATTCCTGATCCTTCATAGGCCATTTTAGTTTCTCCGACATTATTCTGGTAAAACACAGTATTTTGATTGAATACATCGCCCACATTCAGTTTAATTTCAGCGTTCGATTTAAGAACCCTTTTACTAATCTGAAAATCAAGTACGTCCCTTGCATTTTCATAAATATCCGGATAGCCCTGATATCCAACCAGAAAAATTCTTTGTCCGATCCGATTGTATACGGTTGTAAAAGTGATGGCTGATTTAGGTGAGAAATATTGTAAACCTGCATTAATCAGGTAAGGTGATTGTCCTTGTAGTGGGCGGTCAATACCTTCACCCAGCACTTTTGAATCAATGTAAGAAGCGTTTGCAAAAGCAGTTAAATTTTCCAGCCATGTTTGATCACCCAGAAAAGATAATTTCTTACGAAAATCCACTTCAATTCCTAAAGATGTTGCCCGGTCTGCATTCAGATAATTAATACCCCGAACAACCGGTGTAGAATTTGAATTTACTCGTTGTTCAATCGGGTCATCAAAGTTTTTATAAAACGCTGAAACCGTAAAAGTTTCAGCTGCAGTCGGATATAGCTCATATCTAAGATCTGCATTTACTATTTTTGCGCGCCTTAAATAAGGATTCCCGGTTACTGAAGTTTGGGAAATAAAATCATAATAGTTGAACAAGGCCAACTCCCTAAACTCGGGTCTTGAAACGGTTTGTGATCCCGAAAAACGGATATTTGATTTCGCATTTAAGCTGTAGGTTAAATTTGCAGAAGGCAGGATATCGAAATTATCCTGATTGGCAGCGATGACCTGACCTGAAAAATCTATTGCATTTAAGGTTTGTGCAAATTGCTCAAAGCGGGCACCGTAGGATATTCTGAATTTTTCTCCAAACTTATTATCCATTAATAAGAATCCTGCATTCAAATCTGAATTAGCATTGTAGCTGTCTGTATTATTGGTAAACTCATTGAGAACGAACCCATTTTCATTGATGTTTACCGGAGCAAAAATCTGTTCTTTCGGAAGACCAGAATATGACTTTTCAAATACAGACGGACCCACAAAAAGGTAGTTGAAAATACGAGCATTAAAGTCACGCTGTTTGTATTGCTTCATGGCGCCAATCTTTAAAGTCGATTGTTGTGTGAAAAGTTTAACCGGGATTGATAAAGCGGCCTGTGCACCAAAAGTATCTTCCTCCAAATCTGAGAACAACCTTCTGGTATTTCTGTCAATTATCCGAAATGGTTCCTGGGTACCCAATGAACGGCGATAATCCATAGAGCGTTGATCGGGCTGATCACGCTCCACCCGGGCATAATTTAAATTCCAGGTAAACTTCATCTGCTTCTTCCCAACCTGATGATCACCTTCTAATTGCGAATTTAAGAGACTCTTGGTGGTTAAATCAGAATTAAAAAGTCTTACGTACTGAATATTATCCGTAGTAAAACCTGTCCGGTTGGTATAATTATCCTCAAAAGTGCGGTTATAAATATTCTTAAAAGCAATCTTGTTTCCACCTTTGATGTAAGCAAAGTTTGCGAGTGCACCAAGATTGGTAATATACCTCGAAGTATTTTCGGAGTATTCGTAAAACGGATCGCCTGAGAACTCATAATCTTTTCGCTCGGCAATGGCCAGGTTTTGCGCATTTCTGTAGGAAAGTGAAATCACATTTCCGAAAGAGGCACCACTTTTAAGCTCTTTTCTCCTTCCCCAGGTTAACTGGTGATTCTGGATAGGAATAGCCATTTGGGTAACTTCCGGATAGGAATTCTTTACCTGAGAAGTAAATTTTGCCTTGTCAGCGTTTGACAAGGGGTTATACGCTTGAAATGATCCGGGAAATCCTGCAGGGAGCTTACGACTTCCATCATCGAAACCTAAAAAGTCATATTTATTTCTGGCATTAGCGGTAAAATCCTTAAAAGTTGCCTGACTGTTGTAACCAAAACTTACTGAAGCATTAAAAAAGTTCTCCTCCGGAACATCACGGGTGATCACCTGAATAACTCCACCTGCAAAATCACCGGGAAGATCCGCTGAGGCGGTTTTGTTGACTACAACCCGGTCGATTAGATTAGCCGGTATGATATCAAATGAAAATGCTTTTCTATCAGGCTCTGATGAAGGTAAAATTGCATTGTTTAAAATCGATGAATTGTATCGGTCAGCAAGACCCCTGATGATCACGAATCGGTTCTCCTGAATACTTGCACCGCTAACCCGCTTCAATACATCTGAAATACTGCGGTCGGGAGTTCTTCTGATCAACTCAGAAGTAATACCGCTTGAGATGCTAATGCTGTTTTTTTGTTGCGCATACAAAGCACTGATACTCTCTTGTCTGACCGTAGCTGTAATCACTACTTCTTTAAGAGCAAGAGAACTTGCCTCCTCCATGATCACATCAAGGGTAGTAGTTTTACCTTCTATTACTTCAATATCTGTAATGTTTTTCGACTGATATCCGATGTAAGTAAAACTCAAACTGTATTTACCCGGCTCAAGGTTACCCAAGGTATACCTTCCTTCAATGTCGGTTGATGCACCCAAAGTTGCTCCGGTTATTTTGACAGTTAAACCAATCAGAGTTTCACCGCTTTTGGAATCTGTGACTTTACCCGAGATTTTCCCTTCCTGCTGACTAAACCCGGCTGCAATGGTGCATAAAAATAGAAAACAGATGCTTAAAATTCTTACAATATTTTTGTGTTTCACTTTTTTGTGTTTTAGTTCAGCCAAAAGTATTATCCCATTGTTAACTCATGATTGCATTAACATTAAGCCATATTTATCAATAGATCAATTCTATGTTAAGTATGTTAAGATGATGTTAAGTTTCTTGTTCCAAAATTGCTGGATTAACCTGAGCTCGATTCCCTTAATTCCACAAACGGCCTTACAACCGGAAATAAATTGGGTAAGTTTTAAAAGCAGCGTTCAGGCAAAGGCGAAACTGGGAATATTTGCATTTTTAATCAATTAAAAGGCAATCACATACAAAGCATTTTAAAAAATATAAGGAAGGTTAAAAAGTATCCTTTTAATGGATTTCATGATCCTTCGGATGGGTATGATTTGATTTTTGAAAGCAATACCTGTGTGTTATCGCTTGGTACAGTAGTTGTCAAGAGGAGATTCCGGCTCGGTGGCTGGAATCGAAGTGCCCATACCAATGCATTATCAATGGTGGGCTGAAGCCGCCACGATAAAAAACTCTCGCAGAGACGCGAAGACGCAAAATAGATCATCTCAAACCAGTGATTTTCTAGCCGGCACCGATTCGTGTCTTGGGGTCTTAGCGA
>VGGW01000058.1 GCA_016868395.1 Bacteroidota bacterium
ATGATGTTCCTGCCAAGTCTTGGATAATACAAGTATCTTTGGTAAGACTGCCCGAAAAGATTATTAACACGCAGGTAAACACCAAATTTGGTATTTACTTTGTATTCCGTTCCTGCACTTAAATCTATAAATCCGTCAATTATTTTTGAGTTAAAGATACCTTGACTGCCATTTAATCTTGCAGCAACTTGATCCTGGAATAATAATTCAGAATCAATAATCACCTTTCGGTTGATCTGGAACCTGGCGTTGGATATTAATCGCAGATTAGGCTTGAACCAGGCTTCTTTTTCTGTTGCAAGGGTATAATTAAAAATCTGGGCCTTTCCGGTTAAATTTAAAAAATCGGATGCCTTGATATTCATTTCACCCTCAAGGCCGAGGATTTGACTTTGTCCATTATCGTAAATAGTTTCAAAACGATTAATGAGTGCCGGACTATTAACAAACAATTGAAGGTCTTCTATTGTTTTATACCAAGCCATAACTTTGTATCCAAATTCAGCACTGACATTCCCTTTGACACCTCCGAAAACATTCATTTTTTCTACCGAATTTTTTATTGCGAGGTTGTCATTTAGGAAAGGATTCTCAAAAGCCAAGTCTCTCAAATTTGTCTTCAATACATCTCCATTTACACCGGCAAACAAGTTGGCATATCCTTTGATTATTGGTAGTTCGGCTGAAACTGCCGGAAATAAAGAGAGCCTTGATCGTGTTCCAAATTCTTGTACAACATTTAAACCAAGATCTAGGTTAAATCCCTTTGCGCCGAGTTTTATAAAAGGGTTTATACGCAGTATATGGTTGCCAATTTTATAGGCCTGATCTTTGGTGGAGGTTAAATCGGCTGTTGCAATTACACCAAGCTTTGCTTTTTTAGTCACCTTATTCAGGGAACCTTGCAGCAGGAAGGAGCTTTCACGCGCATTCTTAATATTACTGAACTGGTAAGCATTGAAATTGCCTGAATAAGTATAAGTTGAAGATTCCGAATAATTACTAGCTATCTCTGCTTCTGCACTAAGGGTGCTGAAGCGTTGTTTACTCATATCTGCAGTAAGCGAAGAAAGTGGGTCAAATCCATAGAAATTTAACGTATTTCTGTTGTATAACAATCTTCCGCTAAGTGCATAGTCATCTGCGATTGATTTTCCAAACACCCCGAATTCTTGGTCAGAAAATTGTTGCATATTGAGATTGCCCTTTTGAGAGAGGTGTTTTAAAAATGCCCCGGCTTGCAAGGCCTCGTCCTTACCTGTGCTGACATAAACTTCACCTAGAGCAGTGTTGAAATTTCCTGAACCAATTTTCGCATAATTATTTACTGGTATATTGGTAGGTTCATCGGCCATTTTTTGGGCTTGTAATTCTTTAATATTGGAGTTTAAATCGAGCTTTTTATCGAAAATAGTATATGTTAAAATCGGTTTGAAGGAGGCAACTGTATTCATGTCAGGGTTCCTTCTGATTTTTACAGCATCAGCCAAAACGGGTTTATAGGGTCTTATCACCTCAATTTCTTCAATAAGAGTTCCTCCGGCAGGAGCTTGCTGAACAGGTGGATTCTGAACTTTTTTATCTTGGGCCCGTGTGAGTACGGATAAACTAAATAAGCTGAAGAACAAGGTATATTTTAGGGTTCTGGTATTCATTTTTTGGTCCTTTTATTCAATAAATCCAACTTTTCTGTAGCTAGGATCAGGATGTCATCTTCTTTATTTTCATAATTATCGATGATACTCTGTAGCGTACTTTTTGCTTGAAAATTATCTTTCATAGCCACATAGTTGTCGGCGATCAGAATATATGTTTTTGCTATCCAATAATCATGAGAAGGCATTTTATTAGTCAGATCAAATGCGGTAGCCAGTGATTTTTTATAATCACGTTTTTTAAATTGAAGTTCTGCTAAAATATATTTCGCTTCCGCACCGGTTACCGTTAAGGTGCTGTCAACTATTTTTTCTAATTCCTTTACAGCCTCAATGGTATCACCAATGGCTAAGTTTGCCTTACCTGAAAATAGGCCGGCTCTAAAAATATCTTCTTCAGAGGATTTTTCGGATTCTATTATGAACTTCACATACTTAAGAGTTTCGTCGGGTAAACCCATACTGGCATAGGCCTCCATTAGATTATTAACCGCGAAATTATAGTTTGCTTTATACTCTGAAGTTAATTCCAGTTTTTTCAAATGAACAATAGCTTCGTTAAATTTTTTCTGTTTAATATAAATTCTGGCAATGCTCATCAAGGCTCTTTCAGTATAATCACTCGTCCAGTCGTTCAAGATATACTCGTAATCGGGAATAGCTTCATCCGGTCGTTTAAGTCGTACAAGGCTTTCTGCTCTGATGAATTTGGCATGCTTATCATGAGCACCCTTAGGAAATTTGTCAAAGTAAGCGTTGACTGACTCGAAGGTACCTAGATAATCACCGTTCAAAAACCGGTTATTTGCTGCCTGGAAGGTAATATTATCTTGCTCATAGACACTTAAATTTCCAATACTGGTACTATTTGCATAATCCAAAAAGCCAGAAGCGTCGGACCTTTGGAGGTAAATGTTTTTGATTGACTCTAATGCCAGGTTGGCTTCATCGGTGGTTGAGTATTCGCTGATAACACGTTTAAAAGTAACCAGTGCAGATTCTTCTTGATCTTGATTCAGTTCAACTAAACCAATTGTAATCAAGGCTCTTGGAACATAACTACTTCTGGGATATTTTTCGATCAATGCACTAAGATCGGTTTTCGCAATCTCATAATCACCTTTAATAAAATAAGTATAGGCGATCTCAAATCCGGCGTCATCTGAATAGTTAGAACCCGGAAATTGTTGTAATAAGGCTTGATGAGTGGCAATTTTTAAGTCATTTTGCCCCTGTAGGCCTTGAATCATCCCACGTTGAAACAGCGCATAATCTTCACTTGAAGTCTTGTATGAAATTATTCGATCATAATAACCCAGTGCATCCCCATAATCTTTTAAAACAAAATAGGAGTCAGCCAGTCGAAGTATCGCATCATTGATGGTATTAACATCTTTTTCGTTGCCTTGAAGAAATCGTTTAAAATAAGTTGCAGCTTTTCGGTAATTCTCATGTTCAAATGCAGCATAGGCAAGAGCATAATGTGCAAAATTGAAGACATCCGTCTTTTTTGCAGCCGGAATATTCAGGAACTTTTCAAAATTAGTTACCGATTCTCCAAACTTTCTAACTTCATACATTGCTTCGGCCAGCCAATAGGTTGAAAGTGCATGAATTTCATTGTCTATCACATTAGTATTGGAACGCATGAACATAGAAATTCCATTCTGAAATGCTCTCTCATTATAATATTCTAGTCCACGGAAATAAGTAACCTTTTGGTAAACACCTTGTGCTTCTCTATTTTTATTCGGAATACTCTCTAAAATATCGATGGCATCTTTATAGTTTTTAGTAGTCAACAATATCTCTCCTAAAAGCACTTTGGCTTCATCAAGCTTTCCTGAAAAAGGATAGCTTTTAATAAATTGTTGTGTAACGTCCAAAGCAACCTGATGAAAGTCGAGTTCATAAGATAATTTTGCATAATTGAATAGACCTTCTTCCTGTAACCTTTTATCAAAAGCTAATCTTGAAGCTTTGAAAAATGCACTTCTAGCCCCTTGTTTATTACCTGATTTGAGGAATGATTCACCCAAGGCAATCATTCCACTCTGGAAATACTGATCTGCGGTTTCAAGTTTTTCAAGCTCTACGATAGCATTTTTATAATCCTTTAATTTATACCAGGTATATCCTATTTGATAGTTGTCCTGATTGTTTTGAGTCTTACCCTGATCGTTTTTTTGAAAATTTTTATAATATATACCGGCGTTAGCATAATCTGACTTGGCAAAATATGAAGCGCCGACAATACGAAACATTTCGGTTTCATATAATTGTTTTGTTGATTTCAATATGGGTAGGGCATAAGCGAGGACATCATCATAGCGTTGATCCAGGAAATACATTGCCGAAATATAATAGGGATAAGTACTCTCATAAGGTTTGGATCCTTTCAATTGTTCGAACTCAGTTAAAGCTGTTTTATAATCTTTTTGCAGATAGCTGATATAGGCATAATAATAAATGGAAAGTTCACTATAGATACTTCTCTCATTTCTCAATTCAGCAAAGATGGGTTTAGCTTGATCATTTGCTTTGGTTTCGAAATAGGAGTAAGCTAATTTATACCTGTATTCGAAATATTCTTTTCCCGAAATATTATTTCCTTCAAGCTTTGTCAACCATTCAATTACTTTAGGATAATTCTTTTTTGCAAAATAGGTTCTGCCAAGATGGAAGTAAGCTAATTTCGTTAGGTTGTTTGCCGGATATTTTTCAATGAAATTATTAAAAAGTGATTCTGCATCACTATTTTCGAGCTCTAAAGCACATAAAGCCATATAAAAGTGTGCGTTTTCTTTTAGCAGACTGATTTCCGGGTTTATTTCCGCTTTGGAGGAACTTGTTTGTTCAACACCGCCGACACGACTGAATTGTTGCGAGGCTGCAGCATACTTCCCTTGATCAAATAACTCAATTCCTACCTTATAAAATTGATTGACATCAATCCAGGCCGAATTCTGAGCCATTGTTGGGACTACAAAAATTGAAAGTAAGAAAGTAAGGATTATAGCGTACCTGAGCATAATTAACCAAAATATTAGACGCTAATTTAGCTAAAGCCAATTTAGCGATCCATTTTAGTAATTAACAAGTGTTGAAAACAAGATAATATTCAAATGATGGCGTCTAAATCAAAAAAACTTAGCTTGGTACAAGAAAAACTGAATTAATTGTTTCTCTGATTCGCAAGCAAATATAACACCGCCATCCTGACGGCAACACCATTTTCTACTTGATCGAGGATAATTGACTGTGAGCTGTCGGCCACATCGCTTGTAATCTCAACCCCTCGGTTAATTGGTCCAGGATGCATCACGGTAATTTCCTTATTCAAGGAATTAAGAATTTGTTTATTGAGACCATACCTCATTGAATATTCGCGGAGAGAAGGGAAATATTTAATGTCTTGTCGCTCCAGCTGTATTCTAAGCATATTTGCAACATCACACCAATTAACTGCCTTAATCAGGTCATGTTCAACTCGAACACCAAGGGTCTCAATATATTTTGGTATCAGGGTGCTTGGTCCGCAAACCATGACTTCAGCACCCAATTTCTGCAAACAGAGTATATTCGAAAGCGCGACCCTTGAATGGAGCACATCACCGACTATGGCTATTTTCCTACCTTTGACCTCCCCATATTTTTCTCGAATGGAATAAGCATCAAGTAGAGCTTGTGTCGGATGTTCATGTGCTCCGTCTCCGGCATTGACAATTTGTGCATGAACATGTTTACTCAAAAAGACTCCCGCACCAGGATAGGGGTGTCGCATGACCACCATATCTACTTTCATCGAAAGAATATTGTTTACCGTATCAATTAGAGTTTCTCCTTTACTGACAGAGGAAGATGAGGCGGCAAAATTTACTATATCAGCCGAAAGTCTCTTTTGAGCGAGCTCAAATGAAAGTCGGGTACGCGTTGAGTTTTCAAAGAAAATATTGGCAATGGTAATGTCTCTCAGGGAGGGTACTTTTTTAATCGGCCTATTCAAGACATCTTTAAAGGTATCGGCAGTCTCAAATATCAATTCAATATCCCTTAAGGTGAGGTCTTTTATTCCCAATAGGTGTTTGGTACTTAAATTTTGAATTGTTTCTGCCATTATTTTTCAGATAATAAAACTACTTTATCTTCATGATCAGTTTCTTTCCAGCTTACGATGACCTTTTGTGAGGCAATGGTATCCACTTTTATACCGATATAGTCGGCTTCAATGGGTAAGTGTCTTGAAAAGCGTCTATCAACCAGTGTTAAAAGTTCAACTTTTTCAGGTCTTCCGAAGGATTGTAGAGCATCCATCGCTGCCCTAATTGTTCTTCCTGTCCACAGAACGTCATCTGCAAGAATAACTTTTTTACCTTCAATTATAAAATCAATCTCTGTGCTACTGGGAATTAATAAGCCATCTTTACGACGGAAATCGTCTCTAAAAAAGGTGATATCAAGGTTACCACTTTCGATTTTTGATTTTGGCAAACTAATTTTTAGTTCCTCAATTATGCGCTTCGCAAGAAAAATCCCACGAGGCTGGATTCCCAGAATAACAGAGTTCTCAAAATGATTGTGATTTTCGATTAACTGATGGCAAAGGCGTTGAATGGTAATTTGGAATTTTGTACCGTCAAGCAAGGTTAATTTTTGCATCAGTGGTTTAATTTGGTCAAAAATAGATAAAAAAGCTAAAATTCGAAAGTATTAGAATAAAAGTTTGTTGCTCAGGATTAATTCGGGTGATTGATGTAGCCTGAGATCGATATAAGCTCTTGCCGGAGGCTGATTATTTTTCTTAGTTTTTGGAAAGCAGTCCCGTGTTCTGCTCTATTTTTGCTGATAGTTGAATAGCTCACATAACATTCATAACTATAAAAAAGATAGATCTACCAGCCGGTTTTGCTTAACAAGGCTTGGGGCTCTATTATCAGACTGCCCGTTTCCATGAAAAACAGCAGCGGGTAAACCAAACCTGGCCGAAGGAGGTATCTTTCGGCTACCGATCATCTGATATCAGGTAGTATTTCTTGCCGGAAATACTCCGTAGGAAAGGACTGCATTAAGCGATAACACGCAGTTATTGTTTTCCAAAATCAAATCATAGGCATCCGAAGCGGCTTGAGAACCATGATTTAGGTATTTCTTTATCGTTCATATATCGAACTCAGATTAATTTAGCGTGGATAATTTCCTATTGAGTTTGGAAATACTGAATAATTCGAACGGATTTTCTTGGCTAAATCCGGCATTCCCTTATTTATTCTGCCGATTGCTCTGTGATTATTAGGCCCTAAATTTAATTTTTGACGTTGAAATTGAAGCAAAAACTGAACAAAAAAAGCCCTGATAAAATCAGGGCTTTTTTATGGAATTAGAAATTAGCTTAGTCTTCAGATGGCTCAGCAACTTTAGATGCAGCATCTTCTTCGGTTTTCTTTACTTTTTTGGCTTTGGTTTCTGCACCTTCCATCTTCTCTTTTAATTGTGCCAAAACCCCAAGATCTCCTAAGGTTGATTTTTCAACAGAATCTTTTACCTTCTTAACGGCAGTGGTTGTTGCTTTTGCTTCTTTCTTTTTTGCATTGGACTCTTCTTTACGTTCTTCAGCTTTTGCTTCTTCCCAGATCCGTGCATGAGAAACTACTATCCGTTTGGAGTCTTTGTTAAATTCAATGATTCTGAATTCGGAGGTTTCCTCGGCCTTCAAGGAGGTGCCATCTTCTTTAACCATGTGTTTTGTCGGAGCGAATCCTTCAACGCCATATGGCAATGCAACAATAGCACCTTTATCGGTTACTTTAAGAACGGTACCTTCATGAACTGAGTCCATTTTAAATACAGTTTCAAAGGTTTCCCAAGGATTTTCTTCCAATTGTTTGTGGCCTAAGCTCAGTTTGCGGTTAGCTTCATCGAGTTCTAAGACAACTACATCAAGTTCTTCACCTACCTTGGTGAATTCATTAGGGTGGTTGACTTTCTTAGACCATGACAAATCAGAAATATGAATTAATCCATCAATACCTTCCTCAATCTCAACAAACACACCAAAATTAGTCATGTTCTTAACAACGGCTTTGTGCTTGCTTCCAATCGGGTAGCGTTCACCAATGTTTTTCCAAGGGTCTGGTGTAAGTTGTTTTATTCCAAGGCTCATTTTACGCTCATTGCGATCTAATGTCAATACCTGAGCTTCAACTTCATCTCCTACTTTTAGGAATTCCTGAGGATTTCTAAGATTTTGAGACCATGACATTTCAGATACGTGGATTAAGCCTTCAACACCCGGAGTGATTTCAAGAAATGCACCATAATCTGCCACAGTTACGATTCTGCCTTTAACCTTTGAGCCAATCTCTAGGTTTGCATCCAAAGCTTCCCACGGATGCGGAGTTAATTGTTTCAATCCAAGAGCGATACGTTTCTTCTCATCATCAAAATCGAGAACAACAACGTTAATCTTTTGGTCGAGGTTTAACACTTCACGTGGATGTTCTATACGGCCCCATGAAATATCAGTTATGTGTAATAAACCGTCTACGCCGCCAAGATCAATAAACACACCAAAGTCGGTAATGTTTTTAACTGTTCCTTCAAGAACCTGTCCTTTTTCTAGTTTGGCAACAATTTCAGTTTTTTGATTTTCTAAATCATCTTCAATTAATACTTTGTGGGATACAACAACATTTTTGAATTCATGGTTGATTTTAACAACCTTAAACTCCATGGTTTTACCAACATAAACGTCGTAATCACGGATAGGCTTGATATCGATTTGCGATCCCGGTAGGAATGCCTCGACACCCATTATGTCTACGATTAATCCGCCTTTGGTGCGACTTTTTACAAAACCGGTGATGATTCTGTCTTGGTCTAAGGCTTCATTGATGGTTTCCCATGAACGCTGAGTTTTGGCGCGCTTCCGGGAGAGTACTAACTGTCCGTTAGCATCTTCCTGGGATTCGACGAATACGTCAACTGTATCTCCAATCTTTAGTTCTGGTGTGTCACGGAATTCAGACAAGGATACTAATCCGTCAGATTTGAATCCAATGTTCAGTACCACATCCCTGTTGTTAATCGATACAACGACACCTGATATGATCTCGCCTTTGTTGATCGAGTTGAAGGTTCTAGCATACATTTCCTCAAACTTTTCACGGTCTGCAGCACTGTAATGTCCGAATCCCTTATCATCAGAGTCCCAATCGAAATCTCCGGAGGGGGTGATGAGTGTTTTTGACTTGATCTCTTCGATCGACACTGAATCAGCTTCTGATTCAATGGTTTCCTTTTGTTTAACCGTAGTGGTTTCTTCGCCCTGGAGTTCAGCTTGCTTTGCTGACAATTCCTTTTCGGCTTCTAGTTTTTTGGCCATTAATTAATTTGTCTCCTTTTTCCAATTTTATTAAATCGGACTGCAAAAGTAGAAAATAAGATTTTTAATAAAAAACATTTCTTTGCTTTATTTTTTATCGTAAAAAGGATTTTTGCATATTTTGAGGATTTACCCGAGGAGCTTGCCCTGTTTTGCTAATCAGTATTTCAGACCGTTTTTTTCTGATTTAAATTAACCGATCAGGATGACCCAGTCAATAATGGCTTAATATAAGATAGAACAAATTGCAATTGTTTTTCCTGATCCATATTTGAATTATCGAGTACGATAGCATCAGCTGCCTTATTTAGCGGACTTTCCTCACGGTTTGTGTCTTGATAATCCCGTTGGGCAAGATTACTGTAAATTTCTTCTAAACTTACATTTTCTCCTTTTTTAATTAACTCTTTATAACGCCTTTCTGCTCGTATATTCGGGTCTGCAGTCATAAAAAATTTGAGCGTAGCATCAGGAAAAACAACAGTTCCAATATCTCGCCCATCCATAATGATATTTTTTGATTGACCCATCCGTTGCTGCTGTCTGACCATTTCAGTACGAACAGCCTTAATCGCACTCACCTGACTAACCCTTTCAGATACAGGCATCTGTCTAATTTCATCAGATACATCTTCATCATTTAAATAAACCAAGGTCTGATTATTCTTGTACTCAAAATTGATATGGATATTATTCAGGGCTTTTTCAATCGATTGCGAATCATGAAGAGCTATGTGATTTCTTAGAAAATAAAGCGTCACGACTCGGTACATAGCGCCGGTATCAATGTAAATAAAATGCAAAATTTCAGCAAGAGCTTTTGCAATGGTACTCTTGCCACAGGATGAATAGCCATCAATGGCTATGACTATATTTTTCCTCATCCTTGCAAAAATAGAATTTGAATTCGATTTATGGATTATTTTATGTCAAAATAGCTTAGCCTGGCCCGTTATTTTTACAATTTCAAATCCTAATTTTGAGAATGAAATTTTCAGAAGAAAATCTAATGAAGGAGATCAATTTCAAAACTTCCAGAAGTGGAGGTAAAGGTGGACAAAATGTAAATAAGGTTTCATCTAAAGTGGAACTGAACCTAAACATCATCAAGTCTGAACTATTTAACGACGAGCAAAAGCGGATTTTACTTAAAAAACTTGCCAATAAGATAAACGCTAAAGGGGTATTACAAATTATTACTGAAAAGGAAAGAAGTCAGTTATTAAATAAGCAACAAAGTTTATCTAAACTCAAAAAATTGATAGAAAATGCCTTGTATAAACCACCAATGAGAAAACCCACAAAACCAAAACCCGGTTCTATTGAAAACAGGCTAAGGTCAAAACGTTTGAGATCATTAAAGAAGATAAGCAGAAAAGACTATTTCAAAGATTAAATTAGTTGGTATTTAGTCTGTAAAACAAGGCCAGGGAACCGTACTCATGTGGACTAGCATTACTTTCTAGCTCCCTTGATTTGAAAACTGCAGAGAAATCTATTGTCAATCTGTCTTTTGAAAAAACAGCGCCAACCTGTTGGGTAATGAGAATAGGTTTTACATCAAATACTACCGGTCCTTTATCATTCCTAAACATTCCTCCTTGAATGCTTGCATCATAAGCGACATAGTGAACCATTGGTTTTGTGTAAAAAAACAATTCATTCCCGATTTTGAGATTAGAATTTGTGGAAATGGTACTCTCTGTGCTTACAGAGCTAAAGAGTTTGTTTATAGCGCCGGTCCTGAATAGAATTCCTGCGCCGGCTCCGGCGAAAGTGTTACCCGCATTGATATAGGTATTCAGGCCAAAATCTGTTTTTTCTGAATGTGTTCGGCTTATCAGTTTATTAAATTCTAAACTGGTATTGACACCGAATTCATTATTTAATTGCCATTGCCAGCCCGCTATTTTATAAAAACCAAATGTATCGTGCAAAAACTCCTGCGCTTCTTTTCCTTTTGCCAAAGGACCGATTGTGCCGAGCTGAATTTTCAGCTTGAGATTACTCTCCGAATGATATAGAAAATTGATTGCCCCACCCGCATACAAAAAGGCAGCAAATGGACGGTCGACATAGCGGATGTCATCAATACTTCCAGATTGAGGATTGTATATTTTTTGTCCGGCTTCAATCTCCCAAATTGCCTTGTTAAGTTTGAGATTACGTATTTCTGCCTGATTTAAGGCACTTCGAAATTTAATAAAAAGTCCGTTTGTATAATATCGGTCCTGACCTTGGGCTAAATAAGAATCATTTTCACTTCTGAATCCGAATTCACTCTTGAAAACCTTATTTTGACCCCTTAGAAATGAAGCAAAACAAACTAATAGGAGTATGGATAGGTAAATTTTAGGGTTTAAGTTCATGAAGATTAGTTTCCTTTTCGGAGACAATATACCCTATTTAACCTGAGTTCAATATAAACAATCTAAATTAATGTGAGATTGATAAAAGACCTTGCCGGGTCCTGATTATTTTTCTCAGTCTGTTGCTCCCGGTCCCGTGTTCTCCTCTGTTTTTTTGCAGGAAATGGAATCCTTATCCGAATATTAAGTAGTGCAAAAAAGATAGAGCTGCTACCCGGGATTGCTTAGCAGGGGCCAGGCTTCTATTACCGGACTGCCCGTACCGATGAAACACAACTTTAGGTTAACTAAACCTTGCCGTAGGAGGTATCTTCCGGCTATGGAGCATTTGAAATCAAGTCGCATTTTTTGCCGGAAATACTCCGGAGGAAAGGACTGCAGGAAGCGAAATTGCGCAGGTATTGCTTTCCAAAATCAAATCATAAGTGTCCGGAGCAATAGGAGATGCATCTAAAGGATAATTTCTAATATCGAACTGGGGTTATTTAAATAAGTTAACATGAGTTTGGTAATCCATATTTAACTGAGATTTTATTTCGATATTCCTTCTGAGGTTTCCTTTATGTTCAAATCGATGGCATCTATTACCTTGTCCTTAACCAGCGCCAACTCAATAACTTCCTCCATTTCAGTAACATAATGAAACTTCATATCTCTGATATAATTTTCCTTGATTTCTAGAATATCTTTTCGATTCGATTTGGAGAGAATTATTTCCTTGATATTTGCTCTTTTTGCAGCAAGAATTTTTTCTTTGATACCTCCAACCGGCAATACCTTTCCACGAAGTGTAATTTCACCGGTCATGGCTAAATGCGGTTTAACCTTATGTTGTGTAAATGCTGAGGTTAATGCGGTTAGCATAGTTATTCCTGCGGAGGGTCCATCTTTTGGAGTGGCTCCTGCAGGAACATGGATATGTACATCCCACCGGTCAAAAATTCTGCGATCAATGTTGAATTTTGATGCATGCGCCCGCAGGTATGCCATGGCAATTGTAGCGGATTCTTTCATCACCTCGCCCAAATTGCCTGTCAAGGATAATTTACCTTTACCCTGACTTAAACTGGCTTCTATGAAGAGTATGTCGCCCCCAACCTGAGTCCAGGCCAGACCGGTTACTACACCGGCAACTTCATTGCCTTCATATAGATCTTTATCAAATAGTGGTGGCCCTAAGATTGTTTCAACCTCATTTTTATTGAGCACAGGATTATAATCCAGCTCCATTGCAATTTTTGTGGCAATTCCTCGTACAAGTGACCCTATTTTCTTCTCTAAGCCCCTGACACCTGATTCTCTCGTATATTCTTCGATTACCTTTTCAATAATTGGGTTTTTAAGGATAATATCTTTGGACTTTATTCCATGTTGTTCACGCTGTTTTGGCAATAGATGCTGCTTGGCAATTTCAATTTTTTCTTCAATAGTGTATCCATTCACTTCTATGATTTCCATCCGGTCTAACAAGGCCGGTTGGATAGAGCTCAATGAGTTTGCAGTGGCAATGAACATGACACTCGACAAATCATAATCTACCTCAACATAATGATCATAAAAAGCATTATTTTGTTCAGGATCAAGTACTTCAAGAAGTGCTGAAGAAGGGTCTCCACGGTAATCATTGCCAACTTTATCGATTTCGTCCAATACAAAAACAGGGTTTGAGCTGCCGGCTTTTTTTATGGATTGGATTATCCGGCCTGGCATGGCACCGATATAAGTTTTACGGTGCCCTCTGATTTCGGCTTCATCTTTAATTCCACCAAGAGCCATTCGAACATATTTTCTACCCAATGCTTTTGCTATAGATTTTCCGAGGGAAGTTTTACCAACTCCAGGAGGACCTACCAAACAAAGAATTGGTGCCTTCATATCGTGTTTCAGTTTCAAGACTGCGAGATATTCAATAATCCGCTGTTTCACTTTGTCTAGCCCATAATGATCTTTTTCAAGGATTTTGGCCGCGCGTTTAAGATCAAAATTATCTTTTGTGAAATCATACCAAGGTAAATCCAAGAGCAATTCCAGGTAATTAATTTGTATGGAATAATCTGCTGCTGCAGGATTCATTCTGGCCAGTTTTTCGAGTTCTTTGTTAAAGTGAAGACCGGCCTCCTTGCTCCATTTTTTTTGAATTCCTCTGCCTTTTAGGTTTTCTATTTCAAGGTCAGGTGAATTTCCGCCGAGCTCTTCTTGAATCGTTTTCAGTTGCTGGTTTAAAAAATAATCACGCTGCTGTTTGTCGAGGTCGACCCTAACTTTGGATTGAATCTGGTTCTTCAGTTCTTGCATTTGCAATTCCTGGGTCAAATGCTCCAGCACCATTTTGGCGCGGTCATGAAGGTTGGCTACTTCCAGCATCTGCTGTTTTGCCGAAACCTCAGCATTCATATTGGAGGAAATGAAATTGATTAGAAATGATGAACTTTCAATGTTCTTAATGGCAATACCTGCTTCACTCGGAATATTCGGCGACAGCTGAATGATTTGCATGGCCATTTCCTTGATGGAAGCCATCAATGCCTTAAATTCCTTATCAGCCTTAGGCCGAACTTCCTCAAATTTCTGTATGCTGGCCTTGATGTAAGGTTCACTCTGTACTTCTTGATTTAGCCTGAAACGTTGCTTTCCCTGAATAATTACAGTGGTATTACCATCTGGCATTTGAAGCATTTTGATTATTAAGGCAACGGTACCTACATGATTTAATTGTTCGAATTCAGGATCTTCAATGCCTACATCTTTTTGAGAAACAACGCCAATTATTCTTTCTCCCCGATAGGCATCTTTAATAAGTTTAATTGATTTGTCCCTGCCTACAGTAATTGGAATCACTACACCAGGGAATAAAACTGTATTTCTTAAAGGCAGAATCGACAAAATGTCGGGTGTATCTTCATTGTTCATTTCCTCTTCATCTTCCTGTGACATCAAGGGAAAGAACTCAGTATCTTCACTAATCAGTGGTAATGTGCGGTTTAAATCAAAATTATCGTAGCTACTCATCTGTATCTTATTAACGTCATTATGACAGTTAGATTTTGTAATGGGCAGTTTATAACAGCCTGTAACTTACATCTGCAAGGTATGTGCCAATTCGATTTTTTTGTTAAAATAATCAGATAAAATGAATACCCAAGATCAATTTCCTAGATAAGATGGTTTTCTGAGCTAGTTTTTTTTAACGGAAGAAACTAAATTCGTATCTTTAAAATATTAAACAATTATGATCGTTATTTCTTCGAAAATTAATACCAACCAATTCTAATGAGATCATTTTCAGCTTTATTGATTATTCTTTTAATGGCAAATTTTGCCTTTACTCAAACCGCTTATCACAAAATGGGCCAAAAGGCTCTTATTGACGGGGATTTCAAAGCTGCGGTTTTAAATCTTGAAAAAGCGCTGGCGAAAGACTCCACTGATGTCAATACCTTGCAAATGCTTGGTTATTCTTATTACCATTCAGCGAGATACAAAGAGTCTATCAACACCTTTAATAAGGTAATTGCATTAAAGCCTACGGATAATAGTGCCTATTACTACCGTGGAAAGGCCAGTAATATCATGGCCAATGATACCAAAGGCATCGCCAACTCAGATCGTGAGAAACTATTGCTTGCATCCATCAAAGATTTTTCAAAAGCTATAGATTTGAATGCTGATGATGTTAAATTATATCAAAACAGGGCAGTAGCATATCGAGATTACGGAGTCTTAAAAGGGCAGAAGATTCAGGGTTTATACGATAAAAATAAAGCTACCGGTTCGTTCAAATCCTGCATTGCTGATTTCGAAAAGGTATTGACTTTTACTCCTGATCGGCGAGATATCATCACTCAGTTAGAAGACGCAAAAATATATTTGCAAAACCTCAAATAATATTTTCATAAAAAGTTAAAAACCCGGAATCTGCCGGGTTTTTTTAGTAAACTAAAAGATAATATATTAAGATAATATACTAAAGGAATAGGATCAAGTGTTAAAATCTATCAGAAAGTTCGAAAACTTACATATTGCTTGCTGGTTACTCAAAGATACATGCTGGGTAATGGATCTGAGAATTGCGGGAATGATAATGATCCTGCCAACTTTATTTCTTGCTTTATTCATTACAATTAAGTTTAGGAAGATATTTTCTGAGCTATATCATAATCTTTCTGTTTGCTTTTGGATATTAGCCAACACGATATGGATGGTAGGAGAATTTTTCTACAACGATAGCTTACGCCCAATTTCGAT
>VGGW01000059.1 GCA_016868395.1 Bacteroidota bacterium
TAGCCGCATCCAGCGCAACAACAGAATTACCGAAAAGATTCATTCCGAGACGATCTTTGCCGTAGTAATCGTAAGTGGGTGAACCGGTAGCAAAAAATACCATTCCTCGTTTTTCATCCAAGCTCATCCCACCCCAGTTGTTGGCGCCTCCAACGTATTTCCATGCGTCTTTCGGCCAGGTATCATATCCAAATTCTCCCGGCTGAGGAACTGTATGGAATGTCCACTCTAATTTCCCGGTCTTGATGTCGTATGCACGTACATGACCCGGTTCAGCACCATATAGTTCGGATACCTCATTCCCAATAATGAATAAGTTGCGAAAAACTATTCCCGGACTGGTAGGAATTACGGATATTTTATCAGGATCACCTCGCATGCCCACATTCATACTAACCCATCCCTTGTTGCCAAAGCTAAGGATAGGACTACCGGTCTTTGCATTTAAGGCATAAAGTTTATCTCCGGCAGTAACTAGAATTCGTTGATCGGAACCTTCCTCCCAATAGGTCACTCCCCGGCCGATTCCACCACCCGCCTCACCATTGAAAGGATCAAAGGCCCAAATTTGCTCTCCGCTGCTTGCGTCAAGCGCATAAACCCGATGGCGTGCAGATAAAGTGTACATCACTCCATCAATTATAATCGGATTACTTTCACTGTTACTTCCCCGTGATCCGGCAGGAGCATCACTGAATTTATGTATCCATGCAAGCTGTAGATTTTGAATGTTTTTGGTGTTGATTTCACTGAGTATAGAATAACCCGTACCCTCAGAGTCCGCCTTGTAAACAGACCAGGTGCGCTCAAGATTTAATTTTTTTGGGCTTTGATATAGTTTACAACCGGTATAAATACTTATCAAAATAATCCCAGTGCACCAAAAAATTTTTCCCCAGGAGTCAAATTTAGCCTTGTTCATAGTTCCTGATTTAAATAACCTTAGCCAATTTAATTTTCATCTAACTTAGCATTAAAAATAACATTTGATTTACATTAATCCTTCAAGCTGATTAAATGGGGTATAATTTTTACAATTCCAATCCCGGCACAGCATGGTTAATTCCGGTAAAAATTTCAATCGTCAACTATTAGTTTAATTGTATTTTTTTTGCCATGGAAACGAATAAGAAGGCTTGTTATGAAACCTTTTTATACCTGTAATCAGATGTATTGAACTCGCCGGAGGGAGTTCAATGACCACGTAAGGACTATTTATTGCAGTTTGTTTTTGATCCTCAAAAACAGTTGTGAATTGATGTTCTCCAAATGCACCTGCCTGAATAATTAGCTTTCGGCTTTCGGTGGGGTTTAGGTTTACCAGTTGTATGCCGGTTTCATTTGCTTTTAATACATCAACCAGCGCAGCAACATCCTGAGGTAATCCGGGTCTTTGAAGATCAGCGTCAAAATACCTCACAGTAGCCCGAAGTAAACCTCCATTATAGATAGTTTGCGGGGTCCCCATCGTCGTTTGAATCAGTCCTTTCGTGATAACCGGATTATTCGGGTAAAGATCATCTTTTTGTATACTGTAAATGTTGCGGGGGTCATTTTGCATAAAATTCATTCTTTTCAAAACTTCCTGGTAATCAGCTTTTAACACTTCTAGAGGCCAGTCCGGATTTTTACCTGCATAATACATCAAGCGGGCATGTTCAGTAACTCCAAAAGTGCGGTCGCCTGAAATCACCTCCTTATTCCAATCAAATGCCTGAGCACGTTTCCAGGCTATAGTATCAAGTTCTGCCAGGGTATTTTGACCCCAAATACCTTCATCCCAAAGTGGATGAAACTTATTTCCTTTCATCAGAATTTCAATCTTTTTCCAGTCTTCCTGTTCCATTGAAGCATGCCATAGATGAGCTAAATCCTGAATCATCATAGGTCTGTAGCTATACCAGCCCTCCTTTTTATAGCGATAAGGAACAAGCATTTGGTCCTCTTTGGTATAGATGGCTCTTTTCATGATGCCATCTATTTGTGAGCGGAGTAAATCAAGGTATTTTTCATCCCCTGAAAGCAAGTAGGCACACTCACTCGCAACCGATAATGCTGAGAATTGCATTAAAACGCCATATCTTCCGTACCATCCGTAAAGTCCTCCCCACCATTGTCCGTTTCTGTACTCCCCAATTTTTCCACTTTGCCCAATATTATCAGGAAGAAGACCGCCATTGGCAGCTATTCGCTTCATCCAGGCCTCAACATATTCAAGTACCCATGTTTTGTACTTTTCTTCACCTGTATACAGATAGGCATTGGTTATTAGGCCGGTTGCCAGCATATTTACCGGTACGTCTGTTCGGGTAATGATTTGATCATACAAGGCCTGAATATGCTTTTGCCGTTCCGGTTTTTCATGCCAGTCAGGCTCCAACGCCTCCAATATTGGATGTAGGGAAGTGTGGCCATAGCGAAGGTTATATAGGGCACTTGAAGTGCTTGCTGCGCCGGCGCTACCCGTAAATATCGATTTTATCGTTTTATTAAGGGGGTTAAAATTTTGTGCTTCCGGATCCTCATTCATATAAAATCCTGCGAATCGTTTTGCACGCTTGATGTTTTCTGAAAGTTTCGCATCAGCCAAGCCCATGTTATAGAACAGGGTGATACCTTCGGATATGTGGAACCAGTCGTCTTGTCTTGGGAATTCTTTGTATAGTTGGTGATTGTAATCAATAGAATCCTTGACATAAGCTGAATTATTCAGAGTGATGGCGTTATAACTTTTTAGAGCGGTTTCAAACAAATAGTCATTTCCCCCCAGGGCATACATTTCAGGCCAGTTGTAAAACATTTCATAGACATCATCATACGGACCTAATCCATAGGGAGTACCATCTTTTTGAGTAAATTTTTCTACATATTTTGGAGCCGACTGTTCAATTGTTTTTATTAACCGGCGCTGCATAATGGCCCAATCCGGATGCGGTACCAGCTTTGTTGCTTTAATGAGAGGAACATTTGTGATAAATCCTTGAGAGGATTGTCCGGTAGCAGGTTTGTGATTCTGGGCTAGGGAATGGTATCCGGTGCTCAGGACAAAAATTAGCAAAAGAAATTTGAGGCTATTAATCAATTTCTTTTTTATAAAATTGAGCATACTAAATTTTTATTTTTTTGTGTGTGGTTTTGAATCAGAAAATTTAACCCTCCTTTAATTTAATATGGAGCGAATTTCATCCCTAAGCGCATGGAAAGAACATCTTAATCAGGCAAAGAAAATGCAACATAGCTATCCGAGGATTTTGTTCTCATTTTCCCACCACCGCAGGCTATGACGACGTATTGCTTGCCTTTTATGCTATAAATTGCCGGACTTGCATAACCTCCGGCTGGGAGTTTGGTCTCGAAAAGCAGTTTTCCGGTCCTTTTATTATAGGCTCTGAACATTTCATCACTCGTTGCGGCAATAAATACCAATCCACCGGCGGTAACCACCGAACCTCCCCAGTTCTCAGTACCGGAATGGATACCCTTTGCTTTCATATCCGGGTGATCGCCCAATGTTTCTTTCCAGACAACCTTTCCGTTGTTCAGGTTGATGGCTTGAAGAGTTCCCCAGGGCGGACTTACAGCCGGGTAGCCTTCAATAGTTAAAAACTGTTTGATGCCTCCTAGGCGGTAAGGTACTTCATAAAATGGATGTTTCTTTTTCTTTTCCGCAATGTATTCAACTTCTTGCAATTTTTCATCCTTAAGCAGATAGGAGGCAATAGCAGTTTTATCTGCTTCAGTCAGATTTTTAAAAGCAGGCATCATCCTTCTTCCGGAGCTGATCAGATTTTTAAACTCTAGGGCTTTGTATCTTTTATTTAAATCTACCAAAGCCGAGAAATTGCCGGATCCTTTCAAATCAGCACCATGACAACCGCTGCAATTTTTGGTGTACAGTGTCGTGCCAGCTTCAAGATTACTTTGTCTTTTTACAGTCGGCTTTCCAACGCGATTATCGGCAATGGTAACGATCCAAGGTAATTCATTTGCGTTGATGTAAATAATTCCACTTTCCGGGTCAACCGATGGGCCGCCCCATTCACCACCACCTGTTAATCCGGGAAAGACCAAAGTTCCTTCCAAACTTGGAGGTGTAAACATTGGTCCGCTTTTATAGGATCGGAAGCGCTTTAGAAGTTCCTGATAGGAAGAATCCGGGATATTTTTATTGAGATCGGCTTCAGAAATTCCTTGCCTTGCAAATGCAGGAATGACGGTTGGAATAGGCTGAGTTGGGGATGGGTATTCGCCATCAAGATCCGATTTTGGTGGAACAGGGGTTTCTACAATAGGGTAAACCGGCTTACCGGTAACCCTGTCAAGCAAGTAAATGAATCCCTGTTTGCTGGTTTGAACGAGGGCATCTATCGATTTGCCGTCTTTTTTTACGGTTAATAATGCAGGAGCATTTGGAAAATCCCAGTCCCATAAATCGTGATGAATAGCCTGAAAATGCCAGATATATTTGCCCGTTTCAGCCTCCAAGGCTAAAATACTATTGCCAAAAAGATTATCACCTTTACGTTTACCGCCATAATAATCTGCATTGGCAGTACCAGTTGAAGCATAAAGAATTCCTCTTTTTTCATCAAGACTAAATCCACCCCAGGCATTTGCACTACCAACATATTTATAGGCTTCAGGGTCATCCCAGGTTTCATAACCCTTCTCGCCAGGCGCAGGGATGGTTTTGAAAAGCCATTTTAATTCTCCGGTAAAAACATCATAGGCCCTAATATGACCCGGAGCTGATTCCTCTTCTTCAGAAAGGCTACTACCCATAATGATCAGGTCCTTGTATATCATGCCTGCTGAGGTAGAGGTTACCCTCAAATCACTGATATCTCTGTTCGTTTCCAGATTATCGTGCAATGAAATTCGTCCATCCTTCCCGAAAGTACTTACAGGCTTTCCTGTGGCACTATTGATACAATAAAGTGATGAACCGGCAGTATAAAAGATCCGATGTTCATTATTTTCCCCTTTGTGAATGGCAATTCCTCTACAAACATTTAGTCCATAACTTTGTTTCCCTGCATTGTCGGTGAGCATGGTGGGGGCCGGATCAAAAATCCAAATTTCCTTACCGGTAGCTGCCTCAATAGCAAATAATTTTAACTGAGGGGAAGTGCCATAAAGAACACCATCAATAATCAGCGGGTTTGTTTGGATCTGACTTGATTTATCAGCGTCTTTGGTATGGTAGACCCATGCCATCTTGAGTTCCTGAACATTGTTAGTGTCAATTTGATTGAGTGGTGAATAAGCTTGCCTTTCTTTTCCGCCTGCATAGACATCCCATTCTTTATTGTTCAGATCATTTCGGCAGGAATTGAAGGATAATGCTATTGTCAGGCAAGAAAGTATTACCAGGGTGTTTTTTCTGTGGGATAAGGAAGGGATCATGCAATATTATTTGTTTTGGTGAGAATTAGATCGAATAGAACTTAATAGCATTATCGTGGAACAATTTCTTTTGTTCTTTATAAGGTCGGTTTTTGACAATTTCTTTCAGTATCACCACCCATTCTTCGAGGGAGTTACTTTTTAAACACCAGGGCCAGTCGCTTGCAAACATGACCCGGTTTGGTCCAAAAATATCAAGGCAATGGTTAATTCCAGGAGCGAGCGTTTCTGCAGATTTAGGATAGCCGGAGCTGACTGAAATAATTCCTGAAATTTTACAAACGACATTTTTATTTTCTGCCACCGTTTTCATGGCAGCAATCCATTCATTCGCGTCGTGGTTAGGTTTGCCGGTAATTTTTGAAGGGTCTAGAAAAGCTCTTGGATCCACATTACCGCAGTGGTTTACCAGAAACCTTGTTCCGGGACAAGCCTTTATCAGCTCCGCAACCGGAAGTAGCCAGGCGGGTGAAATGGTGAAATCCAGGCTCATATTTAATTTGCCAAGGACTTCTACGTTTTTTATCAGCAGGGGATCTTTCATTGATTCAGTAGATCTGAATCCATAACGGATTCCTTTTATGTATTCGGAGCCTTTAAACTGGGAGATGTACTTTTCAAAATCAGGACTTAGCAGGTCAGCACTGATTACTGCGCCAATAGTTGGATTAGATTTGTCTTTACACATTTCAATCGCATACAAAGCTTCTTCATGACGTCTGGCGAGCGGTACTGCGACTTCCATGTAAACAGCCTTCACCATGTTCACATTTCTGGTGGCTTCCATGTAGGCCTTCATATCATAATTACCGGGTACCGGAGGCGATGTCCAGCCTTTTCCAAATCGAACCAAATCGGCAAGATGCTGGTGGGTATCAATTAAAGGAAGTTCCTTTGAAGGTTTTTTGAGTGTTTCAGCAATCAGCTTGCTTCCTGGAATAGAAGCTAATGCCAGTATGGAAGCGGATGTTAAAAATTTTTTTCTATTCATTGCTTGACTGGGGTCGAATATTTTTTATTGAATGAAATTCAACAAAAAAATCCAATCTACCAAGTCCTTTCCTTCAATAGTTCCTGCATTTCTGCCTGGGTATAAGGTAGTTTACCGGGGTTAGCATTGATCCATTTGGCAAAGTCAGCTTCAATTTCTGGGGTCCATCTTTTGTCAATTTGTCCGGAGCTGTATTTACCTTCTTTCAGTCTGATTTGACCAAATTCATCTCTGACCAGGACCAGTTCTCCGACTTTCACTACTTTTTCGGCCAAGTGTGGCGGAATGAAGGCAACCCCATCCAGATAACCTAAAATTACATCTCCCGGCAGAACCGTTACCTGACCGATTCTGATGGCCACATTGATGCCTTTGAGCATCATTTCTGTCTGATGGGAGGGATGATCCCCTCGGATGAATGAGGTAAAGCCCGGCATGGCCTCAAGATCCCTCAAATCTCTGACGGTACCGTTAAAAACCACACCATTACCTGATTTGGACAGAATTGCTGTTCCAAGATTGCTGCCAATGATTGGGCCATCTACTACCTTACCATAAGAATCCGCTACATAAACATCACCCTTACTCAAGAGGTCGATTGGCCAAGAAACCATGTCGCCAACCCTCCCTTCGGTCTTAGCTTCTTTTTCAAGATGTTCTCTAACCTCAGGTCTGAGAGGCATATACTGAGCGGTGAGTGCTCGCCCAACCAACACTTCTCCGGATCGGATATTTTTCCAGTTGCCTTCATATTGATGCACATAACCTGCGGCTTTAAGAACCCCCTAGGCCTGTTCAAGTGGCACTCTTTTCATCCGTCTGAGCAGGTCGTCGGAAACTTTTGGTTCCGTCAGGAAAACGTTCACCAGTCCATTTTGGAGTAAGTTCTATCATTTCCTGTCGGCTGATGGTGATGTTTTGGGCTTGGATAGCGGTAGATATCAATAGTCCAATAGCGATGAGTTTTATTTTTTTGGGATCATAGCTTGATGTATTGCCTGTAAATGATGATTAATCCTACTGTAAGAGTTTTGCGATAGGGTGTACTTTTCCATTTTTAATGGTGGTCTTAACCTTCATGGCATCCTGAATTCTTTTTAATGGATCTCCATCGACGATTACTAGGTCAGCCAGTTTACCTACCTCAATACTCCCCAGATCCTTCTCAACCCCTACTGATTTAGCCGCTTTAACTGTTGCTGTTTGCAGAGCCTTAAATGGCGATAGACCGGCATCAACATAGGTCCAAAGCTCAGAATGAAGGCTGCTACCAAAAGGAGCAAATGGGGCATCAGTTCCCGCAGTAATATTCCCGCCGGCATCAGAGATAATTTTGATTGTTTTTAACAATGCTCTATAATTGGCGTCAGCTCTCGGCGTTCTCAACGAATCAAATTTGTTGGCCTGATCATAAAGGCCCTTCAAAAATTCCGGAGCAAGAAATTTCCTGTTCCGGTCATCATTTAATAATTCGTCATACTGTTTTGCTAGTCTGAAATATCCTGTTCTAAGGCAGGCAGTTGGAGTGATATTTATTCCGGATTTGGCAATCAATTGCACAACATCCTGGTAGCTTCGAAAATTTGCATCCAGCAGTAATGAATAGCCCCTTCTGCTGGTTCCTGATAAATGTTCAATTGCATCTACATTGTATTTAGTAGCCGGATAAAGTTCATGAGATGAAAGCGGAATTCCCATTTTGTGAGCACCTTCCGTAAGTTCTCTCTGAATGGAATCAGGCATCCTGACATAGGTCTTGATCAAGCTGTAACCAAGTTTCTTTGCCCTTTCCAATTCCATACGGATATGATTGGGTTCAGTTACACTATTTGCCAGTCCGTAAGCAATTCGCGTACCATCCGTCAAGCCACCGGTAAAGAATAGGCGTGGTCCCGGACGAGCTCCACTTTCCCAGGATTCTTTACGCTCCAGTGCTTCATAGGGGTCTGCTCCCGGCTCTCTGACGGAGGTGATGCCATACGATAACCAGATTTTCCCCAGTTTTTCACCAACATTAGAACTTTGATGAGAATGCATCTCAAATAGTCCGGGCATGACAACCTTATTCGAGGCATCGATTATTTTTGTCCCCGGTTTATGATCCTGATGTGGTTTAATATCCTGTATACGGTGTCCCTTAACATAAATATCCATATTCACCAGGTAAGTACTGTCTTTACCATTAAACACCTTGCCGGCATAAATGATATATTCTTCGGTAGGAATCTGAGTTTTCCATTTAAGGTCAATGGCTATTTCTTTTATAGAGCCACTGGCTATATCAATCTGTTTCAGCTGATCCGTAGCCATAAATACAATGCTTTTAGAATCCTTGGTCCAACTCAACTTTTCAGCAAGTTCATCAGTTAATTTTTTCTCTTTTCCAGCAATTTCACCCTTGCTATTTACCGGAACAATCCAAAGGGTTCCATTTTTTGTGTAGGCAATTGTTTTTCCATCAGGGGACCAGGCCGGCCCATTTTGAATACGCATACCCAGCGCCTTCTCAGGATCGGGAGAAACCAGGGTGGCTGTATCTTTTTCCAGCGATACCATCATGAAGTAATTAAATCCCTCACGAAAGCGTGTAGAATGAGGTTTAAGTGCCATCATGGCCACGGTCTTTCCATCTGCTGACCAGGAAGGTTTGCTTGGTACCCACACCGATTTATTCGCAACCCTGATTTCCCCTGTAGTCACTTCAGCAATGTGCAGGATCCCAAAGCCCCATTTTTTCATGTAATTCTGGGAATAGAATGCGATTTGCTTCCCATCAGGAGACCAGCTAGGGTAAGATGTATCTTCTATAATTTGCTTGGAAAGTAGGCGGCTTTGATTTGTTTTGAGGTCATGGAGCCAAACATTCATAAAACCACCCCGGTCGGAAATATAGGCAATAGTTTGGCCGTCCGGCGACCAATCGGGTTCTAAATCTACAAATGAATCGTTTGTTAATTGGATGAGTTTTCCATTGAATTCCTGAATAAATATATCACCCTTGGCAGCGAAGGCTACTTTCTTTCCATCAGGCGATACTACCGGACTTGTAATGCCCAGCACATTATGATCTTCCGTAGTATCAAAATCATATTTTTTTCTCTCATAAGGTTTACGGGTAAGTGAGAAGGTGGCTTCAAAAGGGATAGTTTCAACGCCGGATTGGCCGATTACTCTTTTTCTTATCAGACCATCTGCTGTATAAATCAGTTTATTGCTCGATACCCAGTTGATGCGGAAAGGAAAGAGGTCCTCATCCCCACTTGAAATTTGTTTGGTGCTACCATCATTTAGATTGGCCAAATACATATAACTTGTATTTTTATCATCAAAAAGCATGGATTTACCTGTGAATGCTACATAGCTTAGCATACGGTCATCGGTACTCCAGGAAGGTGCGGCAATACGCATAGCTTCAGGAACTACCAGTTTCTCGATTCCGTTTTCAAGAATATAAATACCTGATTCAGTCCTTTGTGAAACAAAAGCTATTTTCGTGCCACTATTTGAATAGGCAGGGTTAGAATCATTGGCCTGATCGCTCGTAAGCTGCTTAAGCTCTTTACTTGAAAGATCAATTTGCCAGATATCATAGTTCCCGGTTCTGTCAGAAGAAAATACGATGGATTTTCCATCCGGCGACCAATCCGGTTCTCTATTATCAGATATTCCGGATGTCAATTGAGTCAAATTTGAGCCGTCTTTGTTAATCGTCCAAATATGGTAAGTACCATCCCGATAAGAATGAAATACAATTTTTTCCCCATCCGGCGACCAATCCGGTTCCTGAGAATCACCTATCTCATCAGTCATACTTTTGGCTTTTCCACCTTCTACAGGAATGGTCCAAATTGTACCCTGCAAGGAAATAGCCAATGTGGTTTTGTCAGGTGATAATGCAGCAGCCATGTTTGTACCTTCAGAAACAGTGACTTCAATAGCATCATTTTTACAGGATGCAAGGATTAAATTGAATACGATAAAGCTGCTCAGGAAAAAGATTTTTGCTTTCATTGGATTTAACGAATTGTACAAAAAAATAGATGCTTAATGGTAAAGGTTTCTGTTAAAATGATATTAATCAATAAATTATGATCTTGCTTGAGTTAAAATATCCTGCATATTTATCACTTTGCCACCCTGCCTCTTGCTTTCATCTGCTGCTTCCATAAATATATGAATTGCCAGCGTTTCTTCGGTGCTGATCGGGCTAACACCTGTTTTGAAGAATTTCAGCATTTCAATAACCAGTGGGCGGTGGCCAACATCATTGAATGAGCCTGCAGGCAGGATTTCATTTAAACCGTAAGCAATTCCGCTGTGGGTAACTTTACCTTTTCGGATTCCCCGATAGGTTCCAATTCGTTCATTATCCCAGGTACCGACGACATGGTCTGTATTTGGACTGTGTTTGCGTTGAACGGTTTGGCAATCTTTCCCCATAATAGTGAATAATATTTCAATACCATGAATTCCATACCAGTAAAAGTCAGGGTGTGTAGGTTCCAGAGGACAACCACTATAAGAGTCAGCTCCCATTATTTCCCCAATATCGCTCATACATCTCAGCGAAAGCCAATTGATCACCCGATTTAATATGATCGAGTAATTGACTGTCGGTAAGGCTACTATAAATACTCATATAAAGGCAACAGTTAAACGATTATATTAATTCTACCTTAAATTAACAATATGGAATTTTAAAGCAAAATATATTATTTTGATCAATTGTCGCATCCTAAAATGAGCATACAAAAAATACAGGCCAGAATTCTTGTAGATCAATACAGTTTTTTGGTTTTACAAAACCATCATGGATGTTTTGACAAGCTTATTTTATAGCTTCATTCACTGCCTTCCCAATATTTCCATTTGGCTCCTGAATACGCAAGATTCCACTAATGGTTGGAGCGATATCAGTCATGTTGTATGATTGATTTGATTCCCCCTGTTTAATACCCCATCCCATAAAAACCATAGGAATATGAACATCAGCGGGGTTCATTGTGCCATGGGTTGCACCGGTTGATCTTGGTGATGAACCAGAATACCATGCCGGTTCGAGTACAATTTGTATCACCCCACTTCGCTCAGGATGATAACCGTTAATAATTTTTTCCTTGTAAACTTGAGGAATCGTAGCATTCTGTACATTGCTTAGATCAACCACAAATGCAATACCATCTTGCTTTTTCAGGAATTCCACGGAATATTGTTTAATTAATTCTTCATTTAATTTATTTGCGGCAATTAGTTCATTGTTGAAGCTGACTGCATAATTACTTAAGCTCAAGGCAATATTTTTAACCTTAAACTTAGTTTCAAGCTGATTATTTAATTCCTTTAATATGGTGGAGCTCGGAAAAACTCCGGCTTTGATTTTATTATCATTCAGGAATCCGGCATTATGTTGAACGGCATGATCGGCGGTAAGAAATACGGTATAATTTCCTTTTCCAACCTTAGTATCAAGGTAACTAAAAAATACCGAAAGATCCCGATCCAGACGAAGATAGGTATCTTCAACCTCAATAGAGTTCGGGCCAAACTGATGTCCAACATAATCTGGTGAGGAAACACTTATGGCGAGGAAGTCCGTAATTGCATCAGCACCCAGTGCTTCATTTTCAATGGCAGCTTTCGCAAGGTCGAGTGTAAGTGAACTGCCATAGGGTGTGCTGGTTAAAATGCCTAAACCCCGGTTTAGCATCTCTGAAGTTTTTATAGGAAAAGTAGGAGTGCTCATTCCCGGGAATTTTCCTTCATACGGAACATCATCCTTGGTGCTTTGAATATATGTTTCAATTGGGTATAGGGTATTCCAATCTTGCTTTAAGTATTTTTCAGGATATTTTTGTTCATTGAATTTTGTAAGCCATTCCGGGAGCTGCTTCATATAATAAGTACTACTAATCCAGTTTCCGGTACTTCCATCATACCAATAGGCAGCATTGGCACTGTGGCCGCCGGGTAAAATCGAACCACGGTCCTTCGATGCGATAGCGATTACCTTTGATTTGAAATTTGTTGCCAATTTTAATTCATCGGTCATGCTTGTAACCAAAAGGTTCTTCGGAGACATTTGTCCGGCAGAAGCAGATCCAATACCAACGGTGGAAACTGTTGAGTCGGCTGCACAGTACATATCTTCGCCAGTTGCCTGAATAATCCAGTCGTTGCCGGTTATACCATGAATAGCAGGGACAGAACCTGTGTAAACTGTAGCATGCCCAATTCCGGTAACACTTGGTATGTAATTGATATAAGCGTTTTCGCATGAAAATCCTTCATTCAACATCCTCTTGAATCCTCCACTACCATATCGCTCATAAAATCGGTATAAATAATCCCATCTCATTTGGTCTACCATCAAACCTACGACTAGTTTTGGACGGGGAAGGCCAGTGCTTTTCGCTGGTATTTGCACTTTCGTCTGCTGCGAATAACTTGTAGATACCGCGAGGATAAAAATAATAAGAGGCAAAATATTGATTTTCATTGGGTCAAAAATAATTTTATAGGTTCTTGATCAGTTCAAAAGATTTTTCAGTTCTCATGCGGAAATTGAGTTTTATTCTCAGGAGCAAAATAAACAACAAATAATGGATGAATGAATAGATTCATCTGTAATATTATTATGTTATTTAGTCCGGATTTTTGGAATTTTAGTAGAATCTTTAAAATTAGGCGGAAACATCCGAGTAATTTTATCAGTTGACAACTCCCGTATTTTCCTTTTTAATCCGGGATTCATCCATGGTCACATTGCCGATGTAGGTAGCACCTGGTTCAACTTGCAGGGAATTGGTATGAAGTTCTCCCAAAATATTGCCTGAACTCTTTATATCAATGAAATCTGCTTTCACACTTCCGTGTACTTTGCCGAAAACTACAATTTCCTTGGCCTTGATGTTTCCCTCAATAATACCGTCTTCACCAATAATTAATCCATCTCCAATGATTAAATCCCCTTTGATATGACCATCAATTCTCAAAAAAACATCAGACTCAATACTGCCATGAACTAGACAACCCTTACTGATAAGTGTTGGAGCAGAAGTATTTGAGTTTTTTTTTGAGCCAACCATGTGTTTAATTTATACTCAAGAAACTTTTAGGATTTACCGGTCTCCCATTTTTCCTAACTTCATAATGGAGATGATTACCTGTGGAGTGACCCGTGGAACCTACATGACCAACAACCTGACCGGCATTAACTTTTTGTCCGACTTTAACATTGATCTTGGATAGGTGTCCATAAAGAGTTTCAAGGTTGTTGGCATGTTTTATTTTAACACATTTTCCATAGCCTTGGAACCACCCTGCAATAATGACTTTCCCCTCGGCGGTACTTTTTACGGCATCTCCACGGCGACCCTTAAAATCTAAACCAGGGTGAAATTCAACTCTCCCTTTTCTGATAGGGTCACTACGGTAACCAAATTTCGAATTAATGATATAATTAGCAGGGTATCCCATTGGAGTAAAAGCAACGCCAATTAGAAAATCCTTAAGTCGATCGTTATACAAAGCGAAGGTTTCATTTGGGCTAAGGGCCTCAGTAGATTGATTATTTCCACCTGTTCCTTCCAGCTTAAATCCCTTAATTCCTCTTTTAATGAGGTATTGATTTATTTTTTTTAGCTTATCCTCGATATTTTGAATATAATTTCTGGCTTTTGTGCTATCTGTCGGGCTTGGTATTTGTTTTTTCAAATAAGAAATTTGTCTGGTGTAAGCGATTCTTTCTTTTTCAATCTTTCTGATTTTAACCGAAAGAAATATTATGGTACAGGTCAGGATAAAAATCGTAATGCCGATTGAAAGAGCATAATGTTTTAAACGGTTGATGTGTTTAGTTTTGACGCGTAGGGATTTAGTTACCCCTTTGTTGGAACCTACAATCAAAACTGTACTAAAATCTGACTTTGAAGCCTTCATTTATTTTATTTTTTTAGGAGCCAGGACCGTTTTACCTTCAAACAAATTGGGCTACCATATTACATCATTTTATTGTTTTTTTAAAACATTTTTTCAATTTAATTTCTAGTTTGCTTCAAAACAATATATTTATCCAAATTTATTTAATATTTGTTAATTCAGTGTTATCAGGATTTGATCATATCGATTATCTCTGGAAAATATCTTATCCTGATTATCAATGGAAATGTGGAACCCAATAGCAAATACAAAAACTCGGATTAATTAAGGGAATGATCGGTAAGGCAATAAATTTCATCAAGAAAAATCGCGACAAAGGCGACCGCCGGAAGGAGGTCGTTGCAGACTTTCATACCACGATCATCAGGGTTGATGATAATTTCATTTCTTCAAGCTCCGTCATGCTGGATGATAGGCTGATAGGTAATATATTTTCTTTGAAGGAGGTCACTCTGGTAGCTAAAGCTGAAATTTTGGGCAATATCACTTCCAGAACAAGCAATATCAATGGAAAAGTCACAGGTGATATTATTTCTACTGAGGCTGCACAAATTAAAAGCTCTGCTGAGATATCAGGCAATATCAGGACTAAATCTATTTCGATAGAGCCTGGGTGTATTATCAACGGGATGATTCGGATAGAGGGTAATATTGATGAGCATGATCTGATAGAAAAAGTAGAGAACCGACTTCCGGCCAAATTTCAAAAGGCCCCAATTCCGGAGCCCCTTCTTATTTCTAAACCTGTAGAAACGGAAAATGAGCCTGTAATTAAACCGGCCAATCAGACTGATAGATAGATTTCTTCTCGCATCAGTAAATTAATACAATGGTATGGTTGATGTTACAATCTATATTTTCTTGGGAGCATAATTAAAGCCAATCTATTTGGTTAAATCTAAATAAGGCGGGATTGATGTAAGATCTTGCCCAAGCCTGGTTATTTTATTCAGTCTGTTGCTCTTGGCCCCGTGTTCTACCCTATTTTTTTGTTGGAAATTGAATCCTTGTCATGAGATTGAGTACTGCAAAAAAGATAGCGCTGCCACCCGGGTTTTTGGCTCTATCTGCTGACTGCCCGTCCTGATGAAAAGCAGCACCGGGTAACGTAAACCATGCCTAAGGAGGTATCTTCCGGCAATAGATCATCTGAAATGAAGTGCCATTTATTGCCGGAAATACTTTGGTGGGAAGGACCGCGCTAGGGGATAAAACACAGCTATTGGTTTCAAAAACCAAATATTTTTAGTCCGCAGTAAGATGAAATCCCTTTTAAAGGTATTTTTTAATCTTCCTTACAAGGGACTCAAGTTA
>VGGW01000060.1 GCA_016868395.1 Bacteroidota bacterium
AAATTCTACCTAAAACAACAGGACTGTTGATAAGCTTTGGCCTAAGCACAAAATCTCCGTTAACGTTTTTTCCTCCGCCTCAGCTGGTGCGGTAGGCACAGTTCAAGCCAAAGCATTAACTTTAATAACATCAGGTGCAGCGGCGGCATTTTGCTACTTTTCTGCTGAAGGAAAAGTAGAGATAATAATTATGAGCTAAAAATTTGATCTTTTATTTTACAATTAAAAGTTCCCCGGACACTAGTGGTTGAAAATCTAATGTTATTCAGACTTTAGCAGAGGGCTCAACTGCCTTGGGACACCAAACTAGGACTTCATTTTTTTAAGTAATTGTTCCACTACTTTGGGGTAGTGCAGGTGCTCAAGTTGTTGTCCTTTGAATTTAATCATCTCCAAATCATCTCCTGCCTCAATCTTGAAACGTGATTGATGGATAATTTCCCCTTCATCAAAATTTTCATTTACAAAATGAATGCTAATTCCGGACTCCTCCTCATGGGCATCAAGAATTGCCCGATGAACCCGGTCGCCATACATACCCTGACCACCGTATTTAGGTAACAAGGCCGGATGAATATTAATAATTTTGTTTGGGAAGGCTTTTAAAAGGTTTTGGGGCACCAGCCACATAAATCCGGCTAGAACAATCAAATCAATATTCAAATTTTTAAGCAGATCAACTACAGAATTGGTTTTGTAAAATTCATACTTATCAAATACATGGGATGGGATTTCAAAATTATCAGCACGTTGCAAAACATAGGCTTCTGGGTTGTTGGTCAGAACAATAACGACCTCAGCATCGGTGTGTTTTTTGAAATGCTCCATAATTTTTTGAGCATTAGACCCCGAACCTGATGCGAAAATAGCGATACGTTTCTTCAAGATTATTCTATTTTCAACAAAGATATTATTTTGAAGGTTTTTTGGAAATGATCTTGGATAATTTCTCGATTATCAATTTGTTAGCCAGAGGAACGGATAATTGAAAATTTGGAAGCCGCTGATTGAAGAAAATCTGGATTATGATGTCTCTAATATCTTTGTTTTCAAATCGATAGCTATTGGTTTTCAACTTTCAATCGTGAATTAATCAAAGTCCCAAAACCTGTCTCAACTTCGGATATCCGGTTTTGCTTACCGGAATCTTTTCTCCTGATTTCAGAATTGCCAGATGAGATTCTTTTTCATAAGGGTCAATCCTGGTAATTTCATTGATTCTGACAATGTATGACCGATGTACCCTGACAAAATCATCCTCAGCCAACAGTTTTTCGAAGTAGGCCATGGTTTTATTTTTTAAAAAAAATCCTTCCTGTGTATGAATTCTGACATAATCATCATCTGCCGCCAGAAAAAGGATGTCATTGACCGGAATAATCTTGATTTTGGTCCCTGTTTTAATAACTACCCGCTCATTTCGAAGGCTGGAGTTCTGAATGTTATCCAGTAATTGCTTGGTATTTTGCTTGGCTTCGGCAAGCTGACGCTGATCCATCCACTTTTGGACGGCCTTGTTGAATCGCTCTTGTGTAAATGGTTTGAGTAGATAATCTATTGCATGTTCCTCGAAAGCTTTTATGGCGTATTCATCAAAAGCGGTAGTAAATATCACGGATGGTGGCTGATCAATAAGTTCGAGCATTTCAAATCCATTGATTTTAGGCATTTGTATATCTAAAAAAATCAGATCAGGTTCATGTTGTGCAATGGCTTTTACGCCTTCAAACCCATCATTACATTCCTGAACAATCTCCAAATTCGGCCAGGATTGGAGGTATTCCATCACCACGGAACGTGCCAAAGGTTCATCATCAATTAAAACTACTCTCATATTTATATCTGAGGAATTCTTACAATAGTTGTAAATATATAGCTATGAGATATAGTTTCCAATAAATCGGTTCTGCCAAACAACAAGTATAACCTTCGTTTCACTCCGCTTAGTCCAAAACCGGTGCCATGTTTTGGCCGGGTTGTGTTCGGATCATAGGGATTTTGGACCGTAATTTGAAGTTCATTTTCGAGAGATTCGGCAAAAATACTGATGCTGACCACGCCCGTAGTATCATAAAGGCCAAATTTAATGGCATTCTCAACAATCGGCTGAAGCAGCATGGGTGGTAGTAATTTCAATCCACAAGCTTCATTACAAGAAATTTCGGTTGAAAGTCGATGACCAAACCGAACCTTTTCGATGTCAAGGTATAATTGTAAGTGTTCCAGTTCATCAATCAGAGATACCGGCTGCTGATCCTCTTTTTTAAGAGTGCCACGTAAAAAATCCGACAATTGATGAATCATTTTTCTGGCTTCCTCAGGTCTGCTACCAATTAAGGCAGTGATTGAGTTTAAACTATTGAAGAGGAAGTGAGGTTGTAATTGCTGCCGGAGATAATAAAGCTGGGCATCTCTGGCTAAAGTTTCGGCTTCAAGCTTTCTTTTTTCTATTTCTTTTTGGTCTTCTTGTGTATACCAGACTACACTGATCATGGCCATTAATCCAATAATCAAAAGTCCGATGAAGAAGCGTATCGGCAAAGAATTATACAAGAACTCCTCATAGTGAGGGTCATTTAAAATAATACTGTCAGAAGCCCAATTATTGACCAATAACCAAAGGGAAGCCAATACCGAGCAGTACAGGAGCATCAGGAGATACCTATTTTTTTCGGGCCTGTAATATTTTAAATTATTTCCAATCAGGTAACAGGCAATAGCCAATAATAAAACACTGACAGCACTGTCGAGTAAGGCAGTTTGATAGCTAAATCCAAACCAGAATATAATTGCCGTTTGCGATAAAATACCACCAACTATACACTGAACAACAATCAGTAAAATCTTGTTTTTTGACAAAACTCCGTTGCTGGAATTGGTATTATGAATTGGGCGTGCTGACACTTTATTATCGGTTAAGCCTTTGAATACTGCTTTTTTTTGATTAAAAACTTTTAATATCGATACCTCCAAATATGGATGTACCTTCAATAACCAAAATTTTATCGGGTAGGGCATTCAGTTGAGGTGGCCGCTTATCTTCAATTCCTCCGAAGATGGCGACCATCTCCGAATGTATGGTCCAGTTTGCCGGTACAATGATTTTAGTACCCCCAAATACTTGCACCACTTCAATTTTTACTCTGCCATAGATGTCAGCCTGCAACAAGTTAATCTTACATCCCCCAAAAAAATTCACAATTTCTCCACCCTGAAAATTCTTCGAAACGATATTCTTCTTTACCCCTCCAAAAATTGAAACTGACTCAAGCTTATCATCAGTCAATGGTTCGAATCTCGAATTTTTCGAGGGTTCTTCATTTAGCTTGGGGTTGATATTTTCGGTGTTATCGTCCTTACCCCAATCCATGAAATCCTCCGCTTCGAAGTTTTTCTTTCGCCCCAATATGAGCCAGGTTCCTAAGCCAATGATTAAAGAAGGCAATAAAAACCTACTTAATTCCATATCGGGCATGATCTTGTTAGTCAGGAATATGGCTCCTATAGCTATTGGGATGAAGGCTGAAGGACGATTATAACCCTGACGAGAACCTACAAAAATACCAATCAGAATCAGGAAAATCGGCCAGCTGAATATCCAAGAGGGTATAAAGAAAATGTCTAATGTTCGTAATAATAATATGAACCCCAATGTTAGTAAAACGAAGCCAACCAAGGCTTTACCTGATTTCTGTTTCGAGCTTTTAAAATTTTGCATGGTTATACTATTTGAGTCAAAGCTAATTCTTGTGATCTTTTGTAAAATATTTATTAGGCGAGTTTACCACTCTAATCGGTGAATGTCGTAAAAATGTCGGTGAAAAATAAATCAATAGTAGTGGAGCCTTCAGAACTGATGGCATCTGTTCCAATCTCGGCACTGAATCCTGATTCCCTACAGAATAGGAATAGTGGAAGAAACACAAAGAAGAAAGCTTATTAAACATTTTCAAACTCGAGAAAATTTCTAATAAAAGCGAATGCCTGCCTGCTGGTAGGTAGGGGAACATGCCATTTTATTCCCCTAAACTATCTTTTAGGTACAGATAGTTTGGAAGCCTTGCTTCAATCCGGGTGATTAAAAATCTATATTTCCTGTAGAGCATTAGAAAATCCATTCTGTTTTGTTACCTCTTATTATTATTTAACCTGAGATCGATAGTATCTCTTGCCGGGTCCTGATTATTTTTCTCAGTCTATTGCTACTGGTCCCGTGTAAGGTACTAGGTCCCGCCCTCCATCACGATGATAAGTCAATATTTAAAAGGGTTGACTACCTAAAACGTGAATCAAAACAATTATTGCGGCTATTAATCAAAATTCCATTCCAGCCACCGAGCTGGAATCCCCTGTTTATTACCATCGATTGTCATCCTGGCGGAGGCTAGGACCTATTGATTTACAAAAGAGAAGTGTCTCGCTAAGACGCCAAGACGCGAATGGGTGCAGGCTAGAAAATCACTGATTTGAGATGATCTATTTTGCGTCTCTGCGTCTCTGCGAGAGTTTTTTATAGTGTCGGATAAGCCCGCCATAACAATGCCTAGGTATGGGCACTATGATTCCAGCCACCGAGCCCGAATCTCCTCTAAACAACTACTGTACCAAGCGATAACACGCGGGTATTGATTTCAAACATTAAATCAAACGCATCCGGAGCAGCATGAGACCTGATAAAAGGATAATTTTTATTATTGGTGTCCGGGAAAAACTAAACTTAAAGTCAAATACGCTAATTTTTTTTAAAATGAGTATTTCACTAAAGTTTTTAAAAGCATGTCCTCTTGTTGAACAAAATATTAGGATAATCAAAATGAGGTTCCAGCTTTCGCTCTTACCAAATATTAGGATAATTAAAATGAGGTTCCAGCCTTCGCTGGAATGACATGCATTTTTTATATTGGGGAGATCCTGGCCTCCGCCAGGATCTAAGTGCATAAAAAACACCTATGATGATAACATTCAGATTGCGGCGAAAGCCGGAACCCCTTGGATCCTATGAAACACCATTTAGAGCTTTCCCCGGACACTGGTGATTTTTTATCTTTCTTCTATCGAGCTCAGCTTAATAATTAATTCGAATGAGAACCGGAAGGGCCTTGAGTTTCAATCTATACGCTGAAAAAGACTAACACCATTTAGTTCTTGAGAAGACTGCAGCTTGTATTTACTTGTTGACCTTCCATTGATGCGAGTCATCTTCCAAAATTTCTCTGCCCCAAATCGGGAGCTCGGCTTTTAAGCGTTCCACGATTTCATTGCAGGCTTCCATTGCTTCTTTCCTGTGAGCGGATGAACTGAACACAAATAAGCAAATTTCTCCTGCTAAAACCTCGCCCAGGCTATGGTGTACATGCATGCAGGTTATGGGGTATTTCGAAAAAATATCTTCCCTAATCGAATGCATTTTTTCTATAGCCATTTCCTCAAATGCGGTAAAATCTATAGCCTTGACTTTGCCATTTTCACCGACATCTGCTCTAACCTGACCGAGGAAAATGCTATGGCCTCCAATTCCTATTTGAGTGCTGTGTTTTTGAATGCTTTCAGCGATGAATGTTGCAGGAATAGGACCCTGATGGAATATGTTTTTTGGTTTTCTTTCTGACATGATGAAACTATTTAAAATTTATGCCAAGAGGCTATTCCATCTTTTAAGCTGTATATTTTTTTGGATCGACCAAAATGTCTGCTTAGGATCTCGGCAGCAACCTTACTTCGCTTTCCGCTCCGGCAGAATAAAATAATATTTGTCGACTCAATATCCGGTATTTGTTGTTGTAACCGGCTTAAGGGAATATGGATAGCGTTAAAATCTGCTAGCTCCGGACCTTCCCCTGCCTCTCGAACATCAACAAGCTGTGTATTTTTATCCTTTATCATTTCTTGGAATTGTTCAGGAACTAGGTCAAAAGCCGAATTTGTGGAACAAAACCAGTCGTATTGATAAGCTCGAAAGGCATCCGCATCCCTCGGAATCATCATGGCGGTTTCAGGGTTGGCGCTCAGTTCCATCTCAAAAAAATGATTATTAAGTGAATTATAGGTTAATAATCGATTGACAAGGGCATCCCCAATATGAGTGATCAGTTTAATTGTTTCATTGGCCATCATCGTTCCGATGATACCTGGTAGAACACCTATCACTCCTGCTTCCTCACAATTCAGCACCTCTCCATCTGTAGGTTCCTGCGGAAAGAGATCCCGGTAATTGACTGCCGTTTTTATCTCTGAAGGATGATTAAAAACGGCTAATTGACCTTCAAAGCGGGATATGGCGCCATAGACTAGCGTTTTTTTGAGTAGCACACAAGCATCATTAATCAGGTATCTGCTTTCAAAATTGTCGGTACCATCCAGAATAATGTCGAAGTTTTTTAGGATATCCAAGGCATTGCGGTTATTGAGTTTTTCGTTAAAGGCGATGATGTCAATATCCGGATTGATTTGCTCCAAAACATCTGCTGCTCTGAGGGCTTTTGAAAGGCCAATATCATGAACTGAAAAGATAACCTGACGATGCAGATTGCTTAATGTTACCTGATCAAAATCAATAATTCCAAGTTTCCCTATACCTGCACCTGCCAAATAAAGGAGTGCCGGACATCCTAAACCACCGGCACCCACCACCAGCACTTTTGCCTCTTTTAACTTAAGCTGCCCGATTTCTCCAAGCTCCTTCAGGGTAATTTGGCGCTGATATCTTTCGTTATTTTTATGATTAGCCATAATCAACCTCCCGAAAATGGTGGTAACAAAGCGATATTATTATCTCCATGGAGTATCGTATTCTCCTTAATGACTTTTGTATTCAGAGCCATTGCGAATTTGGTGTTTGCCATTTGCGGGTACATCGTATTCAAAGTCTCCAAGAGTGTTGCGGTATCGGGGATATCATCGAGGATCATTTCTCTTTTTCCGGTGATATCTGAAAGCTGTCCGAATAAGGTAAGATGTACCCTCATGTTATTCGTTTTTTAGGTAAAAATAAGTTTTATTCCGGCTAGCAACAGTACAATTGCCAGAGTATTTTTCAAAATATTTTGGTTGAATTTTAATGAGCCGTAATAGGAACCACATAAGCCAGCGAGAAAAGCAATGGAGACATAGCTAATCATATCCGGGCTCAACTGAATACCCTTACTAAGATGACCTGCCAATCCTGAAAATGAGTTGACAAATATAAACAAGGCACTAATCGCTGCAGTTTGCTTCTGATCTGTCCATTTTAAGAGCAGTAAAACCGGCGACAGAATTATTCCGCCGCCAATTCCAATCAGTCCGGATAAGAGTCCAATGCTTGAACCCATGACAAGGGAGATGAAAAAGTTATTTTTTTTGATTTCCTCTGTTTTAAAATTGGCAAAAAAAAGGAATCGGATTACAGGAAATAGTAGCAAAAACCCCAAAATTTTCTTATAAAAATCAGCCTCCATGGTGGTTAATCCACCCACGAAGGCCATCGGGATTGATGCAATGGCCAGAGGTAGAAAAATATCCCATTTAAAATGCTTTCCCCGGTAAAAAAGATAAAATGAAGTAAGGGAAACAAATAGATTAAGTAGCAGAGCTGTAGGCTTCATCAGCTCCGGTGATAGTGAATAAAAAGCCATCAAAGCAAGATACCCACTGGCACCTCCATGCCCTACAGAAGAGTATAAAAAGGCAACAATAAACAGTAAGCAATAAAAAATGTAGTTAATTTCCATACAATCAAAATGAAGGTAAAAGATGAATTTCAACTTCTTCTCCTGCTTTATAATCGCTGCAGTGTTCCTCGAGCTGAATTAAGCAGTTGGCTTTTGCAAATGAACTCAGTCTGAAGGACTCCTGTGCTTTTAGTTCTATTACCGTTTTTCCGTCAAAATATCCCTTCAGAAAATGGGTAAGTCCTGCCGCTTTTTTAATTGCTGTCTCTAGAATTGCATTCCTTTTAATTAATTCTTTTTCCTGTTTGCTTAAAAAAGCAATGGCAGGATAAACATACTCATAAAAACAAGTTAAAACGGAAGCCGGATTTCCGGGCAAACCAAAAATATATTTTTCGCCCTTTTTACCAAAGTAGATCGATTTACCGGGCTTTTGTCTGATCTTATGAAAAATCTTAACCACCCCATTGGCTTCTGCTGCCCGAATAACAAAATCATAGTCGCCAACACTCACCCCGCCGGTAAGTAAAATCAGATCACTTTGTTCCATGGCAATGGCCAGTATTTCACTGAGGATGGTGAGATCATCTTCGGCCGTAAATACGTCTACATTCAATATCCCTAACTGTCTTATTGCCGCGCTTAAGGCATAGGAGTTCGATTCATACACCTGGCCATGATTCAGCGCAAGTCCGGGTTGTTGTAATTCATTGCCGGTCAGAATGATACTTATTTTCGGTCGCGGGTATACCATGAGTTCATGAATTCCCAATCCTGCCAGAAAGCCAATCGCCGGGGCATTCAGCAAACAGCCTTTTTCCAGGGCAAGCTCCCCTTTTTTTGCTTCAGAGCCCTGCAGCCTTACATTTTGCCCGGAAACTAAATTTTTGTCATGGATGATTAGCTTATCCGCTTCGATCCCAACTTTTTCCTGCATCACCACCGTATCTGCACCTGCGGGTACTGCAGCCCCTGTAAAAATACGACAGGCATGACCCCATGCTAAGGACTTTTTCTCGCTTAGTCCGGCCTGAGCCAGACCTTCAATTTTAAGCGTATCGTTTTGCTTCCAGGCTTCATAATTTAGGGCATATCCATCCATTGAAGATTGATTGAAGGGAGGGATATCAGTTTTTGAATACACATCCTCCGCGAGGATTAGTTGGGCAGCAAGTGAAATGGACATCCTTTCAGGCTCAGGACTTTTGATAGTTTCCCTGATTATTCTTTTGGCTTCAGAAACTTCAATGAACTCTGCCGACATTCCTGTAAAATTTTTAATTAATCAGAATTTCTAAAAATGGAGCGATTTTTACTGAATAAAATCCTAACCTCCAATACTAATCATACTTCTATTTTGAAGATCTTCGGTATGGATCTTCTCAAAATCTTTGGTGAATTGCCCACCCAATTCTTTGGCTTTGGATGCAATACTATTTTTAATGAGTGCCAGCACATCCTGGCCACCTCTAAGGGCAGATAAAAGATCCGTTTCTTCTTTAGAGAAAAGGCAATTTTTCATTTTGCCATCTGCGGTTAATCTCAATCGGTTGCAAGCTCCACAGAATGGGGAGCTCATGGTGCTGATCACTGCAAAAGTGCCAAGATGCCCTTCAATTTTATATTTTTTTGCGGTATCGTGAACATCCCCCGGAAGAGCGATAGGTTTATATTTTCCAGAGATTTCTTCCAGCATTTCACCCCAGGTAAATACCTGATTACTGGTCCAGCGATTACCTTCAAAAGGCATATACTCAATAAAACGTACATGAATAGGGGTATCTTTTGTCCAGGCAATAAAATCATTGATCTCTTGGTCATTCATTCCTTTCATCACGACAACATTCACCTTGACATGAAAATTTCTTTCAATCATAAGCTGGATGTTATCCATGACTTTTGTAAAGTTGTTTCTGCGGGTGATGATATTGAATTTATCCGGATCGAGTGTATCTAAGCTGATGTTTAGGGAGCTGACTTTAGCCGCTTCAAGGGCAGTAACAAAATCATGCAGTCGAGTGGCATTTGTAGTTAAGGTAAGCTTAACCGGTAGTTTTGCCAGGCGAAGAATAATGTCCGCTGCGTCTTTACGCACCAGAGGTTCTCCACCGGTTAGCCGGATTTTATTGACCCCATTGTCCACAAAGAGTTTGGCTAATGATTCAATTTCCTCCGGCTGCATCAGTCTGGAGTGGGGAGTGAATTCATAATCTTCCTCAGGCATGCAATAGAAACAACGCAAATTACAATTGTCTGTAAGCGATATCCTCAAATAATTATGAACCCGGTGATGTGAGTCAATAAGCATGCTTAAAAGTACGCTATTTCAATAAATTTTGGTAATCCTCAATTGTATCAATATCAATACCACCACGGATAAATGGTACAGACTGAATAGACCCGGTGTACTTTTTAATCAAGGACCTTGCACCGGTATCCCCTTCAATCGCTAAAAGTTCATTAAAATGCTTCTTGTGAAAGAGGGCAGGAGTACCTTGTATATTTGCATAGCTGCTGGCCACGATTGAATTGCCACTTTCTTCATGTTTTTGGCTTAGTTGCATCAAAAGTTTTGGGTTGACAAATGGCTGATCACATACCATCAGGATGACGGCTTCAGTTTCGGGATACCACTTATCCTGGGCAGTTAAGCCACAAGCTATTGATGAGGCCATGCCACTCTGCCAGTTTGGATTATTAACCATAGTCACATTTTCCGTATCCAGGCGGCCGGCTATTTCGTCTATATCTGAACCAAGAACGAGGATAAGCGGTCCCACCTGACTTTCACGAGCAGCATCAATAGTATGCTGTAACAAGTTTTTCCCTTGATAGGAAAGTAGCTGTTTCGGACTTCCCAATCTTGCCGATCGGCCCGCCGCTAGAATGATGATAGTATATTTTCCGTTTCGCTTTGTGCTTGGCATTTTTGCTCAATTTCTTGGATGAATAGGTAATCTTCTGTTCCTTAGAAAGCTGCCATCCCTTCCCGAAAAAGCTGCCCTGATTCCAGCAGCGAGTGACAAAGCGATTTCTTCAGGATTAACTGCTCCGATATCAAGTCCGAGTGGGGCATGGATCCTCGCCATTTCATCCTCTGTTATATTCCTTCCTTCCAGCTGTAATTCAGACCAAATTCGCTCCGACCTGAGTCTGGGTCCCAGCATACCGATGTAAGCGGCCTTCGTATTCAGCACTTTTGGAAGATTGCTCTTATCTGTTTTATAATCATGCGACATGAGAATGATAGCCGTATATTCGTCAACGATCAAATCCGGAAATTCAGCAGGTGCTCTGATTTCATCTGCAATGCTCTTAAGAAGTAAGTTGACTTTAATCAAATCTGCAATTATACTGACGCGCCATCCAAGCTCTTTAAACAAGCGGCTCATCGGATATACATCATACTGATGTCCTAATAAAACCACATGAATTTCCGGGGGTAAAATTTCAATGAACAGATCGACTTTTTTGCCATCCCCACTGAGGAAGCTATGTGGAGCTGATCTTTTTTCTGTAGTCTGATGCTGAATCTGCTTTTCGATATCAGACTCAAGGTTGCGGTCTTCGAAAATATTCAGACTGTCGGATCCTTGGTATTTGATAATTTGACCGGCTGTGGGTAATGCCCACCCGGCACCTATATCGGTAATTGTAATCAGGGTATGGGTTTCTCGGCTTTCCTGAACGCATGATTTCAGTATCTCAACCTGATTTTGGGGATCTTTAAAATCTAAAGGACAAAAAAGTACTTCAATAATTCCATTGCAACCTAAACCGACACCGATCTGATCCGGATCATCTTCACTGGTATCATAAGTAATCAGGGTAGGGCGGGAATTATGGATTGCAAGACGTGCTCTTTTTAAGGCATCACCTTCCAGGCAGCCCCCACTGATTCCACCAACCCAGGAACCATTATCCATGACCAGCATTCGTGCACCGGTACGCCGATAGGAGGAGCCTTCCACGCGAACAACTGTGGCTAAGGCAGCTTGCTGATGAATTTTATCCATCTCATCATAAGCTTTTATAATGGCTTTAATTTCTTTCACTAGCCAAAAATCCCTATTTTATTCGATAAATTATAATGGTATTGGAATGATATTCATGAAAAGCAATTCTCAACCGGATCGCCGTTCGGGTAATGGATAATATCCTAAAATAAAATCAAATAAAATGAGATCAGGTAGAATGTAAGGGCCTTTTTCAAAACCTTCATCGGCCGGATGCAATTAAGTCCAAACTCCCTTGATGCTCATAGAATTCCATACAATTCCACCACGCCACCTACTGTTCTTGGGTAAGCCGTAATCCCAAAATAGAATTTAGTTGGGTGAATGAATCTTGCTTATCTAAAAATTAAATAAAAGATCTGAATTTCATCGCAAACAAGGTCAATGAGTTTGATCCCTTCAAGTTTAACTTTTTGCAGATGTTGTATCTGTGGTTTCCAACTGTTCGAAGACTGCTATTTAATTCTTTACTGATCATGGAAGAAGTTAGGCCCTTTCCAACTCTTTTGATGATTCTAAGCTCTGTTTTGGATAAACATGAAATCCTTGAAAGCGCTTCATGATCTTCAGCCGAACTAAGTGAAATTGAAGAATTACTCAAAGTTTTTAGTGGCCCATTTTTTTTAATTTGGTCTAAACGTTCAATTCTTTTCTGAATGGACGTGAATAATTCTTCGAAGGTAAAGGGTTTAATGATATAATCATCCGCCCCGGAAATCATGGCAGTTCTTAAATCGTCTTTATCTGCTTTTGCAGTTAAGAAAATAAAGGGCATGTGATTGTAACGTTCATCTTTTCTTAACTGTGTTAAAAGTTGTAAGCCATTCATCAATGGCATAGAAACATCGCAAAGAACAAGATCCGGATTAACTTTTCTTATGACCTGGTCAGCTTCAAGTCCATTTTTTGCTTGAGCCGTTTTGAATTTTTTAAGTTCAAGAAACTGAGAGATGTTTTCCCTCAATGTTGTGTCATCTTCTACCACTAAAACTTTAAGTTTATTCTCATTCATAATTTTATCTATATGGAAAATTAAGTTCAAAACAGGTGCCTTGGTTTAGCGTACTGCTAAATGATATTTTTCCTTGGTGCAATTCAACAAATTTCTTGACAATGACCAGGCCAAGACCCGTACCTGGTATGTTTTCAGCATTGTTTGCACGAAAGAAAGAATCGTAAATATATTTTTGTTCATTTGGCGGAATGCCAATCCCGTGGTCCCTTACCTGAATGGTGAAATGATGGGGCTCATAGCTTAAAATTACTTCAGGATCAGGTTTTCCTTGGGAGTATTTAATTGCGTTACTTATAAGGTTAATCATTACCTGACTCATCAACACTTTATCAATCTCACTTTTCTTTTTAGTTCCGATTACCCTGAATACTATCTTTCTTTCATCAGATGTCACAGCGAAAAATTCATCAATTAGCTCCTTTATAAAATGCTCGAGGTCCGTCTCATTTTTATGAAGGTCAAACTTGTCAAGATTTATCTTACCTACGACAAGTAAATTTGACATGATGGTAGATAGGCGGCTAATCTGATTCTCTATTTTTGAGAGGTGATTCTCTATTTTATCTTTCGATATCACCTCTTTTTTAAGATACATTTTCATCAGTTCAGAACTCGATTGAATACTCGCCAGAGGATTTCTTATTTCATGGGAGGCAATACTGACGAACTGGCTTTTCATTTCATTCAGCTCTTTTTCCCTCAGAAAGTTATTTGTGATGATTTCCTGTTCCTGTTTGAGTTGGGTAATATCATTTTCAACAGAAACGAAACTATCTAATTCATTTTCCTTGTTGAAGATAGGCGTAGCGTTAATTTGCATCCAATATTTCTTTCCGGTCTTTGTATAATTTAGAATTTCGGCAATAAATCCTTTTTTCCCTTTTAGCCGTCCCCATAATTTTTTTATTTCCTTCTTATTTGTTTCAGGCCCGTGCAGGAAACTTGGATCTTTTCCAATTACTTCTTCAAAAGTATATCCGGTCAGCCTGGAAAAAGCTTTATTGACCCACTGGATCCGGATCTGTGGGTCTGTAATCATGATAACGCTACTGGTATTATCGGCTACTATTGCGGCTCTCTCTATTTTATGCTCCTGAATTCTTTCCTGGGTCTTATCCCTACAAATACAGATAAGACCACCATTAGGTAAACTGCTTAAGGTAATCTCCTGATAAATAAACTCGCCGGTTTTAGATCTCCCGGTGGTTCTTCCGGCCCAACGACCATTTTTTTCAATCAATGGGAAAATTTTCGTTTCTATCCGGGCAATTTCCTCTTTTTCATAAAACACGTGCCAGGATTTTCCAATGAGTTCTTTCTCATCTTTATAACCGAACATATTGACATGAGCTTGGTTCAAATAAGTATAGTTACCTTTTGCATCCAGCAAGGCGATTCCATCCATGGCATCTCTAACTGCAAAACTCATGTTGATAAGCTTTGACTCAGTCTGCTTGATGGATGTTGTATTAAGTCCATATCCCATAACAAACTGAACCTGCCCATTGGAATTTAGCATCGGTTGAAATATTTTAAGATGGTATTCCCTTCCGCTGCTTGTTTGCAACTCCTCTTGAAACGAAACCTGTTTACCCGATAGGATCATTTTATTAAAGGCTACTCTTCTCTTGATTGCAATTTCTATGGGTTTTTTACGATAGTTACAATATTCGAAGTCATTTTTACCAATCAACCATGCCCTGGTTTGTTCATTTGGGCTTGCGGTTTTGTTTAGGAAAATGTAACGATGGCTCAAATCCCAAAAGACAATATCTGCCGGTACGTTATCATAAATTGTTTTTTCTAATGTATTGAATTTTAAAAGTTCATTTGGATATGAGTATTCCTTCGCGGTTTCCATACTGACGCAAATGGTATCACTATTTTTATTAATTCCAACCAAACTTATATTAAGGCTTACATGACCTGTATCCTTTTTTGATATCAGTAAGTCATTACTTGCTTTATTGCCATTAAGATTTTTTATCCAGTCATTGAGAATGGTGAATGCTTTAGGATTGGAAAAAATTTCTCTGTAGTGGATAGAACCGGCTGTGAAAAAATCCTTGAGATTTAATTCAGTATCGTAGGTGGCTATTGCATGTAGGTTCTGCAGAGCGGAAATGGTTTTATCCTTCTCTAAAATATTTGTGGCTTCAAAAGATTTTTTAGTGATCTCCTTTGAAGAAATGAGTACCTGAGATACCTTTCCTGATGAATCAAATTCTGGAGATAAATCTACTTTAAAATAGGTATTTAGCTGACTTTCTTTGCTGAAATTAATAGATTGAGCAATACCGCTGGCTTGTACTTTTTGAATCGATATTTTAATGATATCAAGTTCATCCTCAGTAAAAAAGTCGGGTAAGAGGTATTTTTTATTGGTGTTGATGGCCTGAATCAATTTGCATGTATGTTATACCACTTTGTAAATTTTGAATTCAAAATGGTCTAGAGTGATTTTTTGGTGGACTAAACTAAAAAAAACTGCTCAAATTGTAATCAAATTCTCCAAAATAAGTATTTATACTCAATTTTGTACTTATCAAAAAAATCAGACCGTTTAAAAAAGGGCGAAAAGCTTCAATTTTAACTAAACTGAGTTTGTTAAAGGAAAGATTTTAAGACATAATTTATGGGTCTCATACTGCTCCTGACGCCTATGATTTTATTTTTGAAAGTAATACCTGTCTGTTGCCGCTTGGTTTAATAGTTGTTGAGAGGAGATTCGGGCTCAATATATGAAAAAAAGGAGGTTTTCGACTTCGCGAGACACTTCTCTTTTGTACAGCAGAAGGTACTGGCCTCCGCCAGGATGACAATCGGTGGTAATAAATAGCAGGAGGTCCTGGCCTCCGCCAGGATGACAATCAGTAGTAATAAAAAGGGGATTCCAGCTCGGTGGCTCGAATTGAAGTTTGATTAATAGCTGCAATGGATGCTTTTAAATTCCCTTTTTAGGT
>VGGW01000061.1 GCA_016868395.1 Bacteroidota bacterium
GAGCGCGTCATCACGTAACATGGGTTCATTATACATATCAGGAAGATTTTTGTTGAAGATTTTGAATAATTGTTTTTAATATTGATCGGGTTGTTGGAGACCACCATTGTTCAAGCATATGTACAAGCATATCCGACTGGTCGGCGCTTACCTTCTCAAGTAAATCTTTACGGATGTTCATCTTGCTTTGTTGCCAGGTTTTACGCTCAAGTTGTATATAGCTTAGCATTTTACGTTCTGCCGCATGAAGGATCGAATCAGAATTGACAAGCTCATCAACCAAACCTGCACTCAGGGCTTGTTGTGTAGTCATTAATTTACCTTCTAATAGTGCTCGTGATGCTTCGGCATTCCCAAGCCAAAAGGCATACAAATGGAAAATACTATCTGGAACAATGATCCCGACCGGTACTTCATTCAGTCCAATAATGAATTTCCCCTCGGCCATTACCCTGTAATCACAGCATAAAGCCAAAACACAGCCACCTGCCGGACTATGTCCGCTGATTGCGGCAATCATAGGTTTTTTAAAAGAAACCATTGAGGTAACCAAACTTAAAAATTCAATCCAGAACTCTTTGATTTGTTCTTGATTATAACTGTAGAGTTCAATAAGATCTAGCCCTGCTGAAAAAAAACCATCCTTTCCTGTAAGAATAAGGCCTGCGATGGAATCTTCGTTCTCAATGTTTCTGATCATTTGATGTAGTTCAGATACCATTTCGGAATTGATGGCATTCGAACGGCCACGGTCCAGAGAAAGCACCGCAATTTTATCTTTTATTCTAACTTTTATCGTGTTCATTATTTCACTTAACGCTGTATCTGACTATTTTTCTTCCAATTGTTCCATTAATATTGATCCCTTCAATTATGGCTTTATAATTTCCTGTGCCATCAGAATTGAAGAACTCAATACTTGCCTTTCCGGTAGAATCGCTGACCACATTTGGATTCCAGTAAATGGTTGTTCGCAAATCGGGTATTTTCGCATTAATGGAAGGATCATCATAATTTGGAGCATAAAATTCTCTTGCTTTGAAAAATCCCTGAGGTTTATAGCTCAATACACCGGGGGCATAAGATCTATAGTTATTATTTACCTGACCCCTTTTGGTGTTAATAATCAATACACCGCCACCTCCGCTTGACCCATATATGGCAGTATTTGCAATACTTCTCAGCACTTCGACACTTTCTATATCTTGAACATTAACAACAGATAGAAACTCTGGTCCCAATATAACACCATCTACCACGACCTGCATTGGAATTGGACCACTGAATGAAGCGGCCATACTTCTCATTAAGTAGGCCATATTATTCCTGATAATTAATCCAGCCACTCTGCCCTGCAAGCACATGGCAAGATCGAAACAGTTTTGAAGCTGATCGGCTTTTATTATGGCATCAGCCCTGCCTGCACCATTCAAATTAGAGGAGTTTTTTACTTCTGCCTTTCGCTCTACGATTTTAACCTCATCCAGCAGGATATTTCTTTGTATCATACCGTATCTTCTAAGTTCATCAAATTGAGAGCGACTGTTTTTTAAATAGCCTAACATCGATCGGTTGACATTTATTTCCAACATGGCTTCATTTTTGTTTTTCGTCACTAATTGTTCCGGTATCCTGTCGACAAAAATTTCTACATTCTTCCTATCCTTTTCGTTTCTAGCCTGGATCACAAATTTTGTGCTGTCATTAAAGTACAGGTTATCGAACTTAAATTCTCCATTGGCATTTGTAAGAGTATCCAGCATAAATACATCCCCAGATGCTGAGAATAAGGTTACCTTGCCTCCCACAACTGGTCTACCTGTAGCCGTTGTCACTTTTCCGCTTACCTGAAGATTGGTTTCCGGCTGAAAAATTATCGGAGGATAATTATTTGCCAGGATATTTTTCCACTCAAAACGTCGCCAGCCCTGGGTCAGCATTAGGATATCGAGTTGCCTGACCTTATCCTCATTGACTTCGTCAAAATAATAATTGGGCTGTTCAATAAAACCTTTTAGATCGGAGCTTAATAAGAGATTTGATATGATTGTTGTTTCATCAGCTTCATTAAAAGGCACTTTAGATTCATCCAAAATAGCAAGAGAAAAGCTACCCTGGGTGGGTTTACCTTCGGGATCTTTTGCATCCAAGATCAATTTGACTTTTTCTCTTTTGCCATATTCCTGCTTGTCGCCTTTGAGATCAATTTGTAAAAAATCGGAGTGATTAATAAATACAAGCCGTTCGGCCACAGGTTCATTTTTTGCAGAGAAGAGAGTCAGCTGAAGGATGCCGGTTGGAAAGCGTTTTTTAGGAATGCTGGCATTGAAAGTACTGGATGTTAATTTGTTTTTGGAAACAAAATAGACGATTCCATTGCTTTGAGCAATAAGGGTAATTTCTTCTTCGGTATTGGTAGTTTCGTTCGTGGATATTTTGATTTTTAGGTCATCAGGGGTTGTATTAATGACAGATAATACGTAACCAAGGGCTTTAACTTTTGGTAATGGATAAGTCTTCACTGACCCATCCTCGAATGTAATATGAGCTGTATAAGTATCAGTTATTTGGGGGATTATCCTAAAATGACCCATTCCTGCGTGTTCTGAGCTGAATTCAGTTAGGCGTTCATTATTTTGATTGCTGATAAATCCGCTGATTTTGATACCCAGGCCATCCGAACTAAGTGCTTTAAACCCTACTCTTGAACTGATCCCATTTACTAAATCACCGCTCTCAGGGAAGAACTGCACACTGGATTCATTAGAGGTTGATTTAATTGGAAAAATTTTATTTACACTTTGTTTTTCATCTAATTTTATGCTTGTACTGATTCGCCCCGACTTTAGTATGAAAGGCTGATTATTTACAAAAGTAACTTGAAGATTTCCCATTGAATCAGTCATGCCTTTTCCTTTCAAAATGCTCCTGAAATCAAGATCTACAAAATAATTAACCTCTTTATTGGAAAGAGGTTTGCCGGCCATATCACTGTAATTAATTTTAGCGGAAACTTTTTGCCCCCTGGGGTCTTTGCTATAGGTATAATTGACTTGAGTTAAAACGGAAGTGGAAATTGAATTTCCTATTACTATCGTTTTATCAAAGAAATAATCTTCCCCGAAGTTTCTCATCCAGGTAGTGTAAGCCCTAATTCTGTAATTACCTTCTCTCAAGGAATCAGAAAGCATAAAATCACCCCATGTTAAACCCATCTTTAGAGGTATTTTCAGCGACTTTTTAATAGAATCTTTATCATTAATTAATTCTACGTAGAGGATTTTGCTTAAATTAGATAATTCATTTTTTTCAGCATTTACCACATATGCTTTAAACCATATATTATCGCCGATTGCATAATAAGGTTTGTCTAGATGGATATGAACCTTCTCCTGTGGATATCCAAGCCTGTATATTTCCAAATGGGCAAGGATTTTTTCTAGTGGCTCATCATCATAAACAAATCCCAGCATAAGCGCCGAGAAAATGGTAGAAAGAATGATAATGAAATATTTTTTCATAAATGTTTCTACTGGTGAATAAATCTATTTTCTGCCAATAGCATCATGGATTTAGGCCACCAAATTGCTTAGATTAAAAATTAAAGCCTCAGGTTTATTGAGGCTTTAATTTATAATAATATACGAGTTTTTTTTCTTTTGATCAGAAAGAATTCTTCCACATCATACTTTCAACCGGCTTAGTAGTTTTATTGTTGTATTTAGCATTGAGTTTTGTATTGTACATTGTTTCTACGTCTCCATCAACTACAAAATAAATTAATTGTCCAATTGGCATGCCTGCATAGATTTTGACAGGCTGGGTGCAGGAAATTTCTAAGGTCCAGGTGTTGCAGAATCCTACATCTCCTTTTCCGGCAGTGGCATGAATATCGATTCCAAGTCTGCCGGTACTTGATTTTCCTTCCAAAAACGGAACATGCCTGTGGGTTTCGGTGTATTCCATCGTAACTCCAAGGTATAATGTATTGGGCTGGAGTAAAAAGCCATCCCTGGGAATTTCGAAATGCTCAATCTCATTATGAAGTTTGGCATCTAAAACTCGGTTTTTGTACGTTGCGAGGTATTTGCCCAAATGAACATCGTAAGAATTGGTGCCCAGACACTCTTTTTTGAAGGGCTCGATAATTATATTTCCTTTATCAATTTCCTGTAGGATGAGTTTATCAGAAAGTATCATAAATAAGCTTAAGATTTGGACTAAATTATGATTTATTTGAGATAGTTTTGCAGGTATTTTATTTTTAAGTATGGCACTTGCATATCATAGGGAAATAGACCAAAATACATCTTTTGCAATCTGGAAGATTGAGGAAAGTGCCGAGGAACTACTTACTCAATTGCAGTTGAAAGAACATGAATTATCTTATCTGGATACCCTGAATAAGGGTAAAAGGAATTTACATTGGCTAAGCACCCGAGTTTTGCTCCGCAGGATGATGGATACCGATAAATACATCGATTGTAAGATTGATTCAAATGGAAAGCCTTATTTAAACAATTTCCCCCACCACATATCACTCAGTCATTCATATGATTATGCTGCAGTGATGATAAGTAAGACTAAAGCTGTTGGAATAGACATCGAACTGATTAAAGATAAAATAGAAAGGATTGCCCATAAGTTCCTGAATAAGGATGAACTGGATTTTATTCAAGATAGCAATCGGGTTGAACATTTGTATGTTTGCTGGTGTGCCAAAGAGGCTATCTACAAGCTGCATGGCAAAAGGAACATTAGTTTCCTTGAGCATATAACTTTGGATCCCTTTGATTTTATGGGTAGCGGTAAATTTACGGCTAATCTGATTGTGAAGGCTCGTTTGAGGAAATTTACAGTACATTATCAGCTATTTGATGGTTACATGATTGGGTTTGTTGCGGATGACTATGAAGAATAAGAAAGTGATTGTCGAGGATTGGGCTCTGCTTGATTATGAGCAGGCCTGGAAAAAGCAGGAGCAAGTTTTTGCAGAAACGGTCCAGGCAAAAGTTGTGAACAGAAACAACAATACTGATTTTCCGGTAAATAACCATCTCATTTTCGTTGAGCACCCACATGTTTATACCCTTGGGAAAAGCGGTAAGCCCGAAAATTTACTGTTGAATGAAGCTGCTTTAAGGGACAGAGAAGCTACTTTCTATAAAATTAACCGAGGGGGTGATATTACTTACCACGGACCAGGTCAGATCGTTGTTTATCCAATTCTCGATCTTGACAATTTTTTTACTGATATCCACCTGTATCTTCGAACGCTTGAAGAAGCTGTGATCCTGACTTTGGCTGATTATGGAATTGATGGCGGGAGGTATGAAGGGTATACCGGCGTTTGGATTGATGCGGATAATCAGCGAGCTAGAAAAATCTGCGCTATGGGAGTCAGGTGCAGTCGTTGGGTTACCATGCACGGACTGGCATTCAATATTAATACGGATTTAGCATATTTCAAGAATATTGTTCCCTGTGGTATAGATGGTAAAGACGTTACTTCTATGGAAAGGGAATTAGGATATCCTCTGCAGATGGATGAGGTTAAGGAAAAACTTAAGAAATATATTGTAAAACTATTTGATATGGAATTGATTTAGAAATTGAAAAATTTGCTCCGCTTGGAACAGATGCTTTGGTTGTCATTTCTTGGTATCAGGAAGGGACCTTAAAAACAAAAAAGCTCCGGACAAAATCCGGAGCTTTTTTTGTAGTAGGGGAAATAATATTACATCATTCCACCCATACCGCCACCGCCCATTGGAGGCATATGACCACCACCACCTTTATCTTCTTCCGGTTCATCTGCAAGCACAACCTCGGTTGTCAATAGCATCGCAGCAATCGAAGCTGCATTCTCTAGCGCGATACGACCAACCTTTGTCGGATCAATAACACCTGCACTAATCAAATTTTCGTAAACATCAGTACGTGCATTATATCCGAAATCAGCTTTTCCTTCTTTCACTTTTTGGACCACGATAGAACCTTCAATTCCTGCATTTTGACATATTTGGCGTAAAGGCTCTTCAATGGCACGTCTGATAATTGCAATACCTGTATTCTCGTCTTCATTTGATCCTTTAAGATCTTTTAAAGACTCAACAGCACGGATGAAAGCAACCCCTCCACCTGCAACAATTCCTTCCTCAACCGCTGCGCGTGTTGCATGTAAAGCATCATCAACCCGATCCTTTTTCTCTTTCATCTCAACTTCTGTTGCTGCGCCTACATAAAGTACTGCAACCCCACCAGATAGTTTAGCTAAACGCTCCTGTAATTTTTCTTTGTCATAATCAGAAGTGGTTGTTTCCACCTGAGCTTTAATCTGGTTAACACGAGCTTTGATGTCGGAAGTTTTTCCTCCACCATTAATTACAATGGTATTGTCTTTATCAACAACTACTTTTTCAGCCTGACCTAAGTAAGTTAGATCAGCATTTTCTAATTTATATCCTCTTTCCTCAGAGATTACGGTACCACCGGTCAGAATTGCGATATCTTCAAGCATTGCTTTACGACGATCACCGAATCCTGGTGCTTTCACCGCAGCTACTTTTAAAGATCCACGGATTTTATTCACAACTAGGGTAGCTAATGCTTCACCATCAAGATCTTCGGCAATGATTAACAATGGTTTACCGGTTTGAACTTGCTTCTCAAGAACAGGAAGTAATTCTTTCATGGAAGAAATCTTCTTATCATAAATCAGAATGTATGGATTGTCTAATTCAACCTCCATTTTATCTGCATTAGTTACGAAATATGGAGAAAGGTATCCACGGTCAAACTGCATACCTTCTACTGTTTTCATCTCAGTTTCTGTTCCCTTGGCTTCTTCCACAGTAATTACACCATCCTTTCCAACTTTAGCCATTGCATCAGCAATCAAAGTACCAATCACTTCGTCATTATTGGCTGAAATTGAAGCAACTTGTTTAATTTTTTTGTTGTCTTCGCCAACAGACTGCGATTGTTTTTTAAGATTAGCTACAACGGCAGCTACTGCTTTGTCAATACCACGTTTCAAATCCATTGGATTTGCTCCGGCAGCAACGTTTTTTATTCCGGCAGTTACAATTGCCTGAGCAAGAACAGTAGCAGTTGTTGTTCCATCTCCGGCTTGGTCTGCTGTCTTGGAAGCTACCTCTTTCACCATTTGTGCACCCATATTTTCAAGGGCGTCTTTTAATTCAATTTCTTTGGCTACCGTAACTCCATCTTTAGTGATGGCAGGGGATCCAAATTTCTTATCAATAATTACGTTACGGCCTTTTGGTCCAAGAGTTACTTTTACTGCATTGGCAAGGATATCAACGCCTCTTTTCAGGGCATCGCGCGCTTCAACATTGTATTTAACTTGTTTTGACATTGTTTTCGAGATTTTATAGTTTAGATGTGAGACAATTCCCGGTATCTAAAACCTGATTTGTTAAACGATTATAATTTTATTAAGACTCTTTCCTTATCAGAATATTTTCATATTCGAATTGGGATGTCATTCAACTATTATAGTGTTGCAAAAATGTCAGATTCACGCATGATTAGATACTCTTTACCTTCATGAGAGATCTCTGTTCCTGCATACTTTCCATATAATACAACATCACCTACCTTGTAGGCCATAGGTATTAAAGTTCCGGTTTGTTCTGCATATTTACCAGGTCCCACTGCTACAACTGTTCCCTTTTGAGGTTTTTCTTTTGCGGTATCAGGAATGTAAAGTCCTGATGCTGTTTTTTCTTCAGCCGGTGCAGCTTCTATAACTAACCGGTCTGCGCTAGGTTTAATATTTAATGCCATATTGAATGAATAAATTAAATTAATTGAATATTTATAGCATTTTATTGACATGAATTATGCCAAATACTTTTGAAGGGTATTTCTTGTCAAAATTTCATTTTTTGTTAATTTACCCTGCTTGCTTTTTGATGTTACGGTGTCAAGCTGTCAGTAAAATGTCAGCCTAAAGCAAAAAAAAGCCACCGTTCTGGTGGCTGTTGTTCGGAACAATTTTTTATTTTTTGGTGGTGTCAGTCGGTAGAGAAAGTCCGGATGGTGCTGTAACCGGTGCAGAAGGTTTATTAATCTGGTTTTGAATGTCATTCATTTCCTGATTAACTACTCCACCCCGCGGAACAACCACATTAACCATTAAAGCAAGAACCATTAGGGATACTGCAAGAATCCAAGTGCCTTTTTCTAAAAAATCACCGGTACGCTGAACACCCATAATGTTGTTTGACCCTGCAAAGCCTGATGACAAACCGCCTCCTTTAGGGTTTTGGATCAAAATGATTAAGACCAACAAAACACAAACAATGATCGCAAGGATAATAACTGTATATAACATATCGATTAGTTTACTTTCTTTTCTAATTCAAGAATTCGGTCGGCAAAGTACGTGCTTTTTTCCGGAACTTTCAAACTTAATTTTTTGTAGGTAGCAATTGCCTTTTCATATAACATCTGATCAGCATAAATATGTGCCAGAGTTTCTGAAACTAAGTCGTTCGCATCCTCCGCACTTTTCCTGGCTTTGTTTTCCGTATCCAATTTTTGAGAATTGGGGGGCTTAATTTGGGGCTCTTCTTTGATAAACTTTTCAAGAATAGAATCTTCTTTCCTTTTAATTTGAAATGGAACCGTTTTAGGTCCGTTTTCAACCTGCTCTAATGGTGATTGCAAGTGAAATATATTCTCAATTATCTGACTGTTAAGCTGGTCTACAGAACTTTTTTTAATGCTCTGGCTAACATCCAATCTGAAATCAACATAAGGTTGGTAAGTATTTGCATGCTCCATACGCGTTTTACTTAACCACCATAGAAAGGAATAAGGCATTTTATCATCGTCGTATTTGGAAATTTTTTGTTCACTTTCCAAATCCATATTTCTAGGCTCCGAAACGGCTTCAGTACTTGTTGCAACTGGACTTGTAACAGGGGGATCTTCTGCTGTTGATTCTTCAGTTTCGCTGAATTCTTCCACATTTTTACTTTGCATGGAAGGCTCGATTTCCATCATGAATTCCAATTCTTCAAGCGGTAAATTTTCATTGATGGTTTGAAAATCATTCTCCAATAATGACGTTTCCACCGTCTCTTTACTTTTCAGATTCGTGGTACTTTGGCTTGGATTAGCGATTATTTCCTCCACATCCCCTTCGGAAAGAAGTCCCCCCTCATTAGATTTTTCTTCCTTGTTTTCAGGAGTGGTATCCATTCCCTCAAGCCAAGGTTCTGGCTCATTGCCTATCAATTGAAGGTCAACTTTTTCTTCTGATGCCTCGTTTTGAGCTATGGTTTCACTGTCGGAATCAGAGTGGTTTTCAGTTCTGCCAGTATCGTCCGTATCAATTATTTGAGGAATATCAATTAAACTTTCTTCACTAAACTGATGAATATTTTCGGACGGATTGCGCTCCGGCTCTTCCGAAATTTGTTCTTCCGATCGTACTGATTCAGAGGGTTTCATTCCCTCATGAATCCTTAAATTTTCAGGCTCCTTGAGGATAGTATAAAGAATTTTTCTTTCAGGAATCAGCAATGCTGTCTTGTCGATTTGTTGCTCGACCAAATCTGAATTGGCAATGGATAAAGAGCGAGAATAAAATAAATTTAAAATTTGGCAAAAGGGAAATTTTTCCAGGGCATTCTCCAAGGTATTTGCATCATCTGCATGAATTGCCGAAGGATCGGCAATGAAATTTGCAAATAATTTGACTAATGAATCCTCCTGATTTGTTTGTTTCACTTTTTACTCAGTTTGGTGAAAGCTAAATATTTATTACCAATTGGCAAAAGCCTTATTAAAAATATCTTCGGTGAGTTGGCGAATGATTAATGCCAATAATTTTTGTTCCTGACTTTGTATCGGACCTTGATTTAGATTAAATTCTTGAAAGGCCTGAAACGATTGTTCAAAATTTAATTCGGGATTGAGTAAATTGCTGAATTTCACATTAACCGTAACCGTAACCCTGTTCAGTCCCGCTCGATCATTCCCCTGGATAGCAACCGGTCTGATGCTGTAGTCCGTGATTCGTCCTTCAAAATTAGCATCTGCCTCATTTCTGGTAATGCTTAATCTGGATTGATTTCTAATTCTATCTTTTAATCCTTCAGTAAATTGCTGACTTAAATAAGGAACTACCAAAGCCGAGGTATTCTCAAAAAACTGAATGTTGACGGTCTTCATTTCCGCAGGAATTGATGCACCCGAGAAGGAATACGTTCCGCATGACTGTGAAAGTAGCAAAAGGGCTAAAATCAGCGAATTTCTTAATCTGGAAATCATACTTTTTATAGACTTGGTTTGGTTTAAAGTTCTAATTCCTTTATTTTACGATAAAGAGTACGTTCAGATATACCAAGTTCATGAGCTGCTAATTTCCGTTTCCCCTTATGCTTTTTCAGTGCTTTTTTAATCAGGTCGGATTCTTTATCAATTAGGGATAAGGATTCTTCAACCTCTTCTGCCTCATCCATCAAATCGAACTCTTTATCAGAATTGGGTTGGTGAATAACCAGTTGATGAGGGTCGGCGTTTAAATTAGTTGTTCCCGGTATTTCGATATCCCGATACAGCTGGTTGATAACTTTTTGATTGGATTGAATGCCGGCAGTGTTACCACCATTTTGGATAATTTCCGCAACCAGCTTTTTGAGGTCAATCATATCCTTTTTCATATCAAAGAGAACTTTATAAAGGATATCCCGCTCAGAAAAATCATCTTTCTTCTGATTTGAAATTCGCATTGGAACTGTACTACCGGTTTCCGTTGGGATATAATTTTGAAGATGTTCTGCCGATAGATTTCTGTCTTTTTCTAATACCGCGATTTGCTCTGCTATATTTTTCAACTGACGTACATTCCCGGGCCAGTTATAATTCATTAGAACAAGTTGAGCACTCTGATCAAGTTGTACGGAAGGGCTTCGGTATTTATCAGTAAAATCGGCAATAAATTTCCTGAACAATAAATTAATATCTTCTTTTCGTTCCCTTAAGGCAGGAATTTTCAGAGGTACTGTGTTCAATCGATAGTAAAGATCCTCCCTGAACTTACCAGCCATTACAGCATCGAAGACATCTTTGTTAGTAGCAGCAATCACACGGACATTGGTTTTCTGAACTTTTGAAGATCCAACCCGAATATATTCGCCGGTTTCTAATACCCTTAATAAACGGGCCTGTGTTCCGATTGGTAATTCGGCAACTTCATCCAGAAATATAGTTCCTCCATCTACCACTTCGAAATATCCTTTCCGTGCATCATGCGCACCTGTGAATGATCCTTTTTCGTGGCCAAATAATTCAGAGTCAATTGTTCCTTCAGGTATTGCTCCACAGTTTACCGCAATAAATGGCCCATGTTTACGAGCACTTAATGAATGTATTATATGCGAAAAAACTTCTTTTCCGCTTCCACTCTCTCCTGTAATTAGCACAGAAATATCCGTAGGTGCTACCTGTCTGGCGATGTCAATAGCCCGGTTCAGTAGTGGGGAATTACCAATAATCCCAAATCTGTTTTTTATATCCTGGACATCCATTGTTGAAAATTGATATTTTTTGTTTCGAAAATTTTCGGAGTAACAGCGCTCCAAATTTTCTCATCATTTATTGTAATTATTCTAATTGACTAAAGGTTTTATCTTCTCTTCCGGAATATTAGATTTTCTGAACGCCATAAACCAATGTCAATAATCTATCTTTCCTATTAATGTGGCAGGAGTACAATTGGCTATTTTAATGTTCACATAATCGCCCGGTTTGAAGGCCTCATGAACAGGAAAAACAACGGTAATATTGTGTTCACTTTTTCCTGAATAATCTTTTCCTGATTTTTTTGAGAATCCGTCAATAAGTACCAGATGTGTTTTTCCAACATGCTGTTTTAAGCGGTCATATGAACATTCTTGTTGCTTTTTAAGAATTTCATTGAATCTGCGAGTTTTAACCTCTTCCGGGATATCATCCTCGAAACGCTTAGCCGCCAATGTGCCCGGACGCTCAGAGTACGTGTACATGTACGCAAAATCAAATTGTGCATAATCCATAAGACTCAAGGTATCCTGATGCTCTTCCTCACTTTCTGAGCAAAAACCGATGATAATATCTGTTGAAACCGCACAATCAGGTATAAGTTTTTTGATGGTATCCAACCGTTCAATATACCACTCCCGAGTATACGTTCGGTTCATCAATTCGAGTACCCTTGAGCTACCTGATTGTACAGGTAAATGAATATGATTGCAAATATTCTCATACTTATTCATGGTGTACAAGACCTCATCTGTAATGTCTTTGGGATGAGATGTCGAGAAACGCACTCTTAAGAGCGGATTAATTCGGGCAACCCGTTCAAGTAGGCCCGAAAAGTTAAGTGGCTCACTGAGTTCTGTTTCAGAGGCGTTGGCAGTTCCTTTCCATTGATATGAATCTACATTTTGACCCAACAAGGTGACCTCACGGTATCCGTTGTTGAATAATTCTCTGACTTCTTGAACAATTGAAAGCGGGTCTCTGCTTCTTTCTCTTCCCCTGGTAAAGGGAACTACACAAAATGAGCACATGTTATCACAACCTCTCATAATCGACACGAAGGCTGAAATGCCATTGCTGTTCAAGCGTACCGGACTAATATCGGCATAGGTTTCTTCCCGGCTAAGAAGCACATTTACCGCGCGATCTCCCTCATCTGTTTTGGCTATGAGATTAGGTAGATCACGGTAAGAATCAGGGCCTATAACCATATCAACCAGCTTCTCTTCTTCAAGAAATTTCGATTTTAAACGTTCTGCCATACAGCCAAGAACCCCTATGGTCATTCCAGGTCGTTTGCTTTTAGCAGCTCCAAATTCCCGCAATCTGTTTCTTACTCTTTGCTCAGCGTTTTCGCGTATGGAACAGGTATTTATAAAAACAACATCTGCCTCTTTATATTGGGTAGTGGTTTCATAGCCCAAACCTTTCATAATGGATGCAACAATCTCACTGTCTGAGAAATTCATGGCACATCCATAACTTTCGATGTAAAGTTTTCGCCCGGAATACTGACCTTCACCTTCTACCATCAAGGCTTCACCCTGGCGAGACTCATCGTGCAATGTGCTTAGGCTTGAATCTTTTAAATTAATTGATCGCTCAAACATCCTTTATCGAATAAGTTGTAAAAATAAGGATTTTTAATTAAAATGACAATTTGGCAGAGTTACTTTTTGGGATATACTCAAAATTTTAATTTGAGTTGACACTTGGTATAATTCATGAATACCTTTAAGAAATAGGTTAACTTAGTGCTCAAGTGTGAGTGATCTATGTTTCTTACTGGTAAAAATTCAATACTCCGTAAATGGATTCTTTTATTGTTGTTACTACCTGCGTTATTGATAACTCTTGTAGCAGTTTATTTGAATTACTATTGGAAACCTATTTTAACCCAAAGAATCAAAGAGGCCGTTCATAATTCAACAGAGGGCCTGTACAGGGTTGAATTTGAAAATATTCGTGTAAATTTTGTGACCGGACGAATGAATGTCTCCAATATCAGGTTCATACCAAATTCGTTGGTTTATGAAAGATTGAAATCCGATGATCTTGCTCCAAGACATTTATATGAGTTTCAAATAAGCGAATTGATTTTAAAGAGAATTAAACCCTGGAAAATATATTCCTCCGGAAAACTTGAGATGGCTGCTATTGAAATTGACAGGCCAAACTTAAAGGTGATATTCTCCAAAACAAACACCAAAAAAGTTTCCGAAATTCAAGGTATTAAAAGGGCATATCAGCATATCTCGCCTTATTTGAATTCAGTTAAAATCGGTACCATTATTTTAAAGAATGCGGATTTCAAGTATATCGACCTCAGTGCTGAAGCTGGGGAGATTACCACAGAACTTAAAGATTTATATATTAGGATCAGCGATCTACTGATCGATTCGACTTCACACCTTGACCGCACCCGATTATATTATACCAAGGATATTTATGCAGAACTACTTGGTTATAAAACTATCACTGCTGATGGGAATTATAACATTCAATTTAGTGAGTTTAAAGCATCAACTGCCGGGCGCTATGCTCATGTAAGGGGTTTTCGTCTTGTTCCTAAATTCTCAGAGATGGAATTTTCCAGGAAGTTTAAATTCCAAAAAGAACGTTATTTCGGACAATTAGAAAACATCGAATTAGAACATATTGATTATAAGCTATTAAACCAGGACAGAAGATTGATAGCTTCTAAATTGACAATAAATCAAGGTAATTTATCTGTTTTTTTGAACAGGGGAATGCCGGATTCTATCAGAGACAAGGGTATCAATTTTCCTCAACCGGCATTCAGGCGATTCAAGCTCGATACTACAATCGATTCTGTGATTTTGAAGGATTTACAGGTCAATTACTCAGAGTTTAACCCCAGCTCCAGGCGCAAGGGAACACTCTCATTCGGAGCAATCAATGGAGTTCTGGTCAATGTAACGAATGATTCGATTAATCTGATTAAAAATAAATTTTGTAAAGTCGAACTAACTTCCCTTTTGATGAACCGTGGTCGCTTGGACATGGCCATGAATTTAAATTTACAAGACTCCAAGGGCACATTCGATTTTTCAGGGAAACTCGGGAATTTGGATGCGGAAATGTTCAATTCGGCTATTCGGCCATTATCTCTGATTGAAGTTAAATCGGGGTTTATCAATCAGATGGTTTTTAATGGCAGAGGAAGCACAGATGGGGTCAAGGGGAATCTGACCTGTTATTACAATAATCTGAAAATTAAACTTTTGGAGAGAAGCGAAAACTCGAGTCGTCTTAGAAATAAAGGCATTGCTTCAATTTTTGCGAATAGTTTAATTATTAAAGATGATAATCCGATGAAAGGTCAGGGTGTTAGAAAAGAGGTGTTTAATTATTACAGACCAGATCGTTCATCATTTTTTAATATGATATGGAAAGGATTTGCTGAGGCACTTTTAAATACCATTGGTTTTGATGCTGCCACTCAGACCGAGATAAAAACAAGGCTCAGGAAGATTGAAATTGAGCGTAGCAATCGGGAAGACAGGCGCGATGATCGGATAAGGAAACGTGGCATTCGAAGAATGAATAGATCCGAACCAGGTACAAACTGACAAGCGCGTACATTACATAATAGTAATACGTCCTTTACCCAATTTCATTCCTGAAATTATCATTTATCAGCTTTTTTGCCTCCGGTATTAGTCCGGGCTTGACCCGGACCCTACCAAAAAATTCCACCCATGCTCGTCAACAGATCGCCCATATCTTAATTCATTCAATGATTCGAGTACGCGATTTGAGAAAACCCGTTTTTCGGGGTCAGGGAGGGTGTAAAGGTCACCCTCATATCCGATTTCAGCAATATGAGCTATGGTTGCAGCTGTTCCCACACCAAATGCATCCGTGATACGACCTTCTTTAATTCCGTTGATGATT
>VGGW01000062.1 GCA_016868395.1 Bacteroidota bacterium
ATTTCCGGCAAGAAATACTACCTGATTTCAGATGATTCGTAGCCGGAAGATACCTCCTTCGGCAAGATTTTATTTACCCGCTGCTGTTTTTCATCGGGAGGGACAGTCCGCTAATAGAACTACAGGCCTTGTTGAGCAAACCCGGGTGGCAGCCCTATCTTTTTTGCATCTCTGAATGTTAGGTGAGCTATACAACTCTCAGCAAAAAAAATAGGACAGAACACGGGACCGGGAGCAACAGACTGAGAAAACTAATCAGGTCCCGGCAAGATCTTATATCAATCTCACCTAAATTTGATTGTTTATATCGTACTCAGGTTAATTTAATCTTTTAAATGGCGTCGAAACTAAACCAAGCCCTGAGCTATAGTCCCTGAGCCTAAAAACCATAAGAAAATCCAATGTCAAAAATTGGTTTATTGATTTCATATTCATTGCTGAATATCAGTTTACCAGTAATTTCACAATTTGGAAGCATAAATCTCAATAGATTCATGTCTGTACTCAGCTCAAGGCCGAAGGTGCGCGGATGCCATGGGTTCCCCTTTCCGATATTCTCAAAATCGGCAAAAAATCCACCTTTAAGTCGTTTAATATAAGCAAGCGGACCAACTTCAGCATCGGGATATAACACAGGAAAACGATAATCCAGTAAAAAAGTGTTTCTGAGCCGAGTGGTCAAACTTAAATTCCTGTAACCATTTATTCTTGGAATCTCAACATTGAAATCATAGGCTCCTTTGCTTTCCTGATAATTAAAACTTGCCTGAAACGAATGATTCCTAAAAAGACCGGGAGTGTAAACTAAACTTCTAAAGGAGAAAAGCGTACCATTCAGTAATTTTTCGAAAGGGAGATGAAAATATGACCATGAAAAGTTTTGTCCCCAAGCCGGAGCAAGATCTCTCCTGCTTTGCTGGGTATTCCGACTGAAATAGAATTGGTATTTCATCGGAAATTTTAGCCTTTCAATAAAGTTATTGGGCCTATTTTGAATATCGTATCTGGAAGTGAAGCTGCTTGAACTTTTCAAACCCATGCTATAAGTTTTATTTAGCCGATTAAAGGTGAAGGGTATGCTGATCTGGAGCTCAGTGATATTTTCGCGCCAATTCACAGCCACTGAACGATTGTTTTGTCTGGTATAAATCAGATTCGCGCGATTGATGTGAGTAAAATCCAAGATAGGATAGAAGCGCTTATAGCTCATGCCCGCAAGGTATTCACTTCTTCTTAAACCGGAATTAAATTGATAACCACCATATAGATCGAAGGTGTTGAGTTGATTATTTGACTTGAACTTTAAACCAATGCTTAGGTCGTCATTAATACCACTATTGCTGGTGTGGGGCGATAGACTATGAAAATTCAATAGATTTTTAAATTCCCGGTAGTTCTTTGAGGCGTATATTTTTTGTGGTATTGAATCCAAAATGTTTCCATTTGCCTCCTGAAAAACTAGGGGTGATGAATAATCTATAAAGGTGTCAATGGAGGTATCGGGGTGAACGTGTTTTCCGTTTTGCAGAACATAGGGTATGCTTGCAATGTCATATCCTTTGAGCTGGTAGTTATTGAAGAGTATTCTGTTTCTAACTTTGTCATAAGAAGGATTGGTGGCACCAAATAATGCGGAAGTTAAGCTAATCAGCTCATCTTCAGCCGTGAGACAATAAACAGCATTTAATCCCTCATAATGAGCTCTAAACAGAATATTTTTACCGGCATAAACCGGTCGCATCAGCTGCTGCCGCTGGAAAGGAGTGATGATTTTATAGCTAGCCTCTGACTGCTTAAATTCTATAAGAGCAGCACCTTTCACACACATTACGACAGAAATTATTTGATCACCAATATCATTGTAAGAGGGGTATTGTAAAGTTAGGCCCTCGGTTACCTGATACTCTTTAAGAACATTTCCATTCACAGCATTCAGTTCAACCAAAGAAAAAAGATTAGATGTACTAATTTTCACCGCAACAATTCGTTTAGCATCCGAGGATAGGCTTGGGGAAAATAATCTACTTTTATGGGTAATTTGTTTGACATTTTTTGTCTTTAAATCCAAAATGTTGATCACATTATAGGAACGTTTTTGATATCTTTTGTCAAATCTAAATTCGTCCCAAACAATCTTACCTGCGGCATATCTGAAATTATACTCAGTTTGATAACCAATTTTACGGAGCATATGTTCATTTCCTAAGGAGTCGATCAATATCAGAGTAGGAGTTTGGCTTAGATTTTGTTTCAAGGCGATAATTTCTCCGTTCTCTGTACTTACAGGTAACAGGTAGTCGCCGGGTATAGAATCTTTTCTTTTATTGATTGCAGAATAAACCTTGGGCTTCAGATTCTCACTTTGTTTTTGCCAGAGGGTTTTTAATTCCTCAACAGTTGAATCATGAAGTTTCCTGCTGGTATAACCGGTAAATTTCTTAATTGAATTGCTAAGGTTGAAGGGTCTGATGGGATTTTGCTTGATCCTGGTCATAATGCTATCCATAATTTCTTTTCCATAATCCCTTTTAAGTTTGGTGGTCATAAAATACCCCAGCTGATAATAACCGGGTGTAAGATCTTTAAACGAACCAAAATAATTTTTTGAATAAGAGTAAGGTAGGGTACTTAGTGTATTTGTCTTAAAAATTAATTCCCATTCAGGAAGCCTTCCGCGACCCGCATGGCTGAGTGCGGTTTCAATACCTACAGCATCACCTTCATAGAACCAAGGAGGGAGGGTAATCCCAAAAATTGCAAGTGCCAATTCTTCAAAAAAGGGAGCCTTCAATCTTCCGGTAAGTTTATCGAATTGAACCACATGTCTAAGTTCATGTACGGCCAATGTGTTCAGCCAATCCTGGAAGTCGAGGTTCTGGGGTGGGGTAGTGTAGAACTCAGATCTCCTGGGTGCGAGCTGAACAAAACCATTGGAAATGACTCCTTGGTTTTGGAGAATTATGCTGATGGGGCGGGGCTTCTTGTTAAGAGATTTACTTACACCATGGATTAAATATTCAAGTGTATTCGACATTCTCTGAGCCTCATTTGCAAACTCCATGGAATAAATAATCTGAAAATTTTTAGTCCGAATCTGCATCCATTTTATCCCCGGAGGGTTCTGTTCTGAATCAAAAAACTGAGCCAAAACAAAAACTGTATTAAAACATAATATAAATATTATAAATATACTGATATACAGTTTGTTAAATATAAATAAATTCATCTATTTTTAACTTTGCTATTTTTTTTAGTTTTTTAATTAAGTTTATCAAGTTTTCAATTAAATATTTTATTAAATAAAACCATATAAATAACTGATAATAAATATTTTATAAAAAATAATTAATGAATATTAAAAACTATCATTGGCTTTTTAAATTAAAAATACGCCTTTATTATAAAAATTGTAAACCATCAAATATAAACTGGTTTTTCAGCACGAATTATGAACAAAGCTATTTTTAATAGTGTAATTTACGGTAAATAATTATTCACTGGTTTCCATCAATCCCGCCTGTGAATTTTCAGGATTGCAATAATGAACTGCTGTTTCCAATCCTCGCCTTTTCCTTATATTTTTTAATTGATAATCAGGTTTTATTTTTCTAGAAAATTGTACTAAAACCTATTTTTTTTGATCTGTTTTTCCTCCATTTACAGATGAATGTATTTTGGTAGATTGATAGTCTCGGATGGTAGTATTCCGAAGGATATGTAAAATAAATGCTCAGTTAATTTCTTATTTAAACCCGCGTTTTCGGCAGTGATTGAATGAGCTAAGAATAATAAGATATGCATCTAATTTCAAAGCATTAAATACAAATTTTTTATAGACTTAGTATAAAAAAACTCCTCCCCTACCCGATAGGGGTTTTGAAATTTGGTTTTTGTTTTAAGTCTTTTAGGTATGGATAAAGGAATATTGTACCAAGTACAATTATTGCTCCTGCATAAAATCCTGGGGTCATTTGTTCCTTTTTGCCAAAAAACATCAAGGCTAAAATAATGCCGTATATCGGTTCTAAATTCGTGATCAGTGCAACCCTAAATGCAGATAATTCCTTCATAACAGATACTCCGGCGACGTAAGCTAGTGAGGTGCAGATAGTGCCGAGGATCAATAAAAAGAAGAAATCAGATTGATCGAGTTGCACAGGAGCTCTCAGACCTTCCGAAATTAATAAATAGATAGAAACCCATACCCAGGCACCAATGAGCTCATAGAAGCTTATAATAGGTGCAGGGCGATTCTGGATTTGTTTTGAATTGATAATTGAGAAAATACTCGCACATAAAGCACTCAACAAGCCACAGATTATTCCGGCGGAATACCTCGATTCAAACTTGAAAATCATATATATTCCGAAAATGATCATCAAGCCCGTGAAAATTTCCAGACTTGATATTTTTTGTTTTTTGAATAGTGGTTCTAAGATTGCTGTAAACAAGGTAAGGGATGAAAGACTGATAAGCGTTACCGAAACAGTCGACATTTTAATGGATTGGAAGAACAGAATCCAATGAGCGGCAACAATTGCTCCGGTGAAAAATAATTTTAAAAATGTTCCTATGGATACCTTGATTGATATTCCTTTGAAACAAAAATAGCCAAAGAGACTAATAATTGCGATTATCACACGATACCAAACAAGATAAGCTGCGTTAACCGTGATTAATGCACCAAGTATTCCGGTAAAACCCCAAATGAAAACGGTGATGTGAAGGATAATCAGGTTTTGACTGATTGTAGATTTAATAAGCGGCATAGTAAATTATTTTGGAGCCTTCTTCAATAAATAAATGCCTAGAATTCCGAAAACAAGATTAGGAATTAACACGGCAATAATAGGAGGCAATCCGCCTTTTAAAGCAAACATGCTTGAGAATCTAATGAACAGGATGTAAGTAAAACTTAAAAATATTCCAATTCCCAGTGGTAGTCCGACCCCTCCACGAACTTTTCGTGAAGAGAGTGAAACTCCCATTAGGGTGAGAACAAAGGCAGAGAGTGGATAAATAAAGCGTTGATATTTCTCAAGCTTTAAATCCGCCATTACCCCTGTACCCCGAATTTCTTCTTTTCTGATACGATCATTGAGTTCTCTCATATTCATGGCCTGGTAGATATTGTCAAAAATTTCGAAATCCTTAGGTCGCATATCCAAAGTGGTATCCATTTGCAAACCGGCGCTCATCGACTCTTTTAAGCCATCAATTTTGCGAATTGAATAATTCTCTATTTTCCATTTTGTTTTAACAGAATCCCAGCTGATTCTATCAGCAACAAGTTTTTCTTTAAGATCCATTCCTGAAAATTTTTCAAGAGTGAATTTATAACCTGTCTTTAGGTTGTTATCAAAATTTTCAATGTAAACCAAGGAGTTTTTATCAATCTGCATGTGCGTGTACATCTTTGTATTGTCTGATTTGGGGTTTACATAGACATTTTCAAAATCAATCTTTAGGCGATTTGTTTCCGGAATAATAAAAAGATTAAAGATCAAGGTAATAATAAAAATAACCGTAGATGAAATCAGATAAGGCCACAAGAATCGTTTGAAACTTACCCCACTACTGAGTATCGGCACAATTTCTGTTTGGTCGGCCATTTTGGCGGTGAAGAAGATGACGGCAATAAAGTTTATAAGAGGAGAAAGAAAGTTGAGATAAAATGGAATAAAACCGACATAATAACTGAATACAATCTCTCTTATTGGTGCTTGATGCCTCAAAAAGTCATCTAGTTTCTCAGAAACATCGAAGATTACGATAATTACCGTAAAAATGCTCAAGGTAAAAGCAAAAGTTCCCAGATATTTTTTTATGATATACCAATCAATGATTCCTATCATATGCAGATTTTATAATCGCTGTGCTAATTGTAATACTATTTTGTTTTTCCAATCGAAAAAATCGCCGGCTATGATTTTCTCTCTGGCTTCATTCACCAGCCACAAATAAAAATGGAGGTTATGTAATGTTGCAATCTGTGCACCAAGTATTTCCTTTGAATGTGTCAGATGCCTAAGATACGCCTTTGAGTAATTTCTGTCAGCAAAAAGATTACTATCTTCCTCCAATGGCGAAAAATCGTTCTTCCAACGTTCATTTTTAATATTAATGATTCCATTTTTGGTAAATAACATGCCATTCCTGGCATTCCGGGTTGGCATAACACAGTCAAACATATCTATTCCCAATGCAATATTTTCAAGAATATTCACAGGGGTACCAACTCCCATCAGGTATCTAGGTTTGTCTTTGGGTAATATATCGGTCACGATATCCGTCATTTCATACATTTCCTCTGCAGGTTCACCGACTGAAAGGCCCCCAATGGCATTTCCTTCTCTCTCAAAAGAGGCAATAACTTCAGCAGATTGCTTTCGAAGATCTTTGTATACTGATCCTTGAACAATTGGGAAAAGGCTTTGATTAAATTCATAAGGTGATCTGCTCAGGTCAAAACGCTCGCAGCAGCGTTTCAACCACCGATGGGTCATTTCCATTGAACGACGTGCATAGCCAAATTCGCATGGATAGGGTGTACATTCATCAAAAGCCATGATAATATCTGCACCAATTATCCGCTGAGTGTCTATCACAGATTCTGGTGTAAAAAGATGTTTTGAGCCGTCAATGTGTGATCTGAAGGTCACGCCTTCCTCCCTGATTTTGCGTTCTCCGGATAGAGAATAGACCTGATACCCTCCGCTATCGGTTAGTATGGGTTTATCCCAACCATTAAATTTATGTAAGCCACCGGCAAGTTGCATGGTTTCCAAACCCGGTCTTAGGTATAAATGGTAAGTATTACCAAGAATAATCTGGGCTTTTATTTCTTCTGAAAGTTCACGCTGATGTACGGCTTTTACTGAACCGGCAGTACCTACCGGCATAAAAATCGGCGTTTTTATGATTCCATGGTCGGTATGGATTTCACCTGCTCTTGCTTTGGAAGATTTGTCTGTGGCCTCTAAATTAAATTTCATTCAAATTCAAACTATCTCCAAAAATAGTAAAATATAAACTGAAGGTTTGGAGCATTTAAATTACGTGCCTTTTGATGCTTTTATTTTAAAAAAATGATGATAGTTTATCGAAAAATTAGAAATTTACCCAATATAAAGCTATTTCTAACTCGTGGATTATATTCTTGTTTTTTTATTGGTGTTCCTGCTGCTTTGTTTGATCCTACAGTTATATTTTATTCTTGGATTGCATAGAAAATTGGGTTCTTTTAAAGGTTATGAATCGAATAACCCGATCATGGAACCGGTTTCGGTCATCATTTGTGCAAAAAATGAACTTAAAAATTTAGAAAAGAATTTGATTCAATTTCTCGATCAGGATTATCCTGATTTTGAAGTAATTGTGGTAAATGACTGCTCCAATGACGGATCTGACTATCTATTAAATGACCTTTCTCTGATACACAAGCACCTCAGAGTGGTGACGATCAATGATCATCCCCGATTTAAACATGGTAAAAAATTTGTTTTGACGCTGGGAATTAAGGCATCCAAGAATGAAAATCTGATTTTTTCTGATGCTGATTGCTTTCCTGCCTCAAATCAATGGTTGAAATGTATGCAGCGGAATTTTAATGACCAGACAGATATTGTTTTAGCTTATTCTCCCTATGAATTTGAAGGAAGTCTATTGAATCGCTTTATACGTTATGAAACCTTCATTACTGCCCTGAACTATCTTTCTTTTGCCCTAAGTGGTAAACCTTATATGGGAGTAGGGAGAAATATGGCGTATAAGAAGTCTTTGTTTTTCAAAGGGAAGGGATTTGCCTCACACATGCATATTTTATCAGGAGATGATGATCTTTTTGTCAATCAAAATGCGAATAGCTCGAATACAAGGATTGAAGTTGATTTGGAATCACAAATTTGGTCAGAACCCAAGAAGTCCATTTCCAGTTATTTTTTCCAAAAAATTAGACATTTTGGAGCCGGAAAGGCATATAAGAGCGTTCATAAATTTATCTTGGGTTTACAGGTTATATCAGGATTTCTATTTTATCTTTTTTTGATCGCTCTTATCGTTTTAGGTTTTAATAAGTGGATCATAGCCTCAATTTATTTTATAAGATTATTCGCTCAAATTATTGTTTATGCACCTATTTTAAGGAAATTGAGGTATAAGGATTTAATTTGGTGGTTACCGGTATTTGATTTTGTTTACAGTATTTACTTAGTACTGATAAATTTTATCGTTTTATTTTGGAGAAGGGTGGTATGGAGATAAATCCTAACTTTTCGGCAAATGCTAAAAACGATTTTTTGCTCGTAATTAAAGCAAAGGATGGTGATCAAAAGGCCTATGCCGAGTTAATGCAGCGGTATAAAGACTCCATCTATTTCATGGCTTTAAAAATGGTCAATAATAAGGATGATGCGATGGATCTTACCGTTGATACATTCGGAAAGGCATTTGAAAATATTGAGAATTATAAGCCTAATTTTGCATTTAGTACTTGGTTATTCAGGATCGCAACTAATAATTGTATAGATTTCATCAGAAAGAAAAGACTGAAAATAGTTTCTATACAAGCATTATCCGAAGAGGAAAGTAATGACAAGCAATTTGAAATTATTTCAGATACCTTGAACCCGGAACAAAATGCAATTAAAAAACAGGAAAATGAAAAACTAAAAAATATTGTGGAGCAACTGCCTCAACGGTACCGTATTATGGTAACTTTACGGTATTACGATGAGCAATCCTATGAAGAAATTGCACAACAGCTGGATTTGCCGGTAGGTACAGTTAAAGCGCAACTTTTCCGAGCCAAAGATTTAATGTCGAAAATAATTAATCAAGACAAGAAAAATTTTAGAGGTGACTTCTGAACTTATATCCTATTATTTCCCTGAGTTAAATCCAAGACAAAAGGAACAGTTTGCAGAATTGGATGGTCTGTATCGTTTCTGGAACTCCAGGATTAATCTGATTTCCAGAAAAGATATTGACAGTTTGTACCTTCACCACATTCTTCATTCACTGGCAATCGCTAAATTTATTTCATTCTTGCCGGGTGAAAAGATTCTTGATGTTGGTACAGGTGGCGGCTTTCCCGGAATACCACTAGCCATCTTATTTCCTGAAACTTCTTTTCATTTGGTGGATTCAATCGGCAAAAAGATCAAGGTGGTTCAGGAGCTTGCCAAGGAGTGCGCCCTGGTCAATGTAAGAGCGAGCCATGCAAGAGCAGAACAAATTGATGATAAATTTCATTTTGTTGTTTCAAGAGCCGTAACCCGCTTATCCGAATTTTATCCATGGGTGAAAGGGAAATTTGAGAAAAAATCATTGAATAGAATTCAAAATGGTATATTGTACCTAAAAGGTGGTGATTTGACTGAGGAAATTAAAGAATCAGGTCTAAAAGCTGAACTCATTCCCCTTTCAAACTACTTTAAAGAAGATTATTTTGATGCTAAATTTGTGGTATATATCCCACAATAGCTATTGGTCTTAATTGAATGGAATGTGCCATCCCCAATGGCCACTTCTAATTCGTGGGTCTGTTTTCAATCTTTCATCAAATTCTTAAACAATGGTGTCACTTCATCAGTTAGCCTTATCCTGTATTCCCGGAATTTGACCGGTTTTGGCCAGAAATCTAATCAGTTATTTTGGCGAGGCTGAGCAAGTATTTAAAGCAAAAAAGAAAGACCTGAACCATATCCCGGGTATCGGAATTAAAAGTTTGGATTTTTTGAGAACAGCTGAGCCTTTGAAGCGAGCGGAACAAGAACTCCAATTCATCGAAAAATTTAAGATTAATGCCTTTTTCATTACGGATGATGCCTACCCAAAACGATTAAGAAACTGCGCTGATTCACCAATTATAGTGTATTTTAAAGGAAATGCGGATTTAAATTCAGCTAAAATAATCAGTATTGTTGGGACAAGAACTGCAACGGATTATGGAAAAGAAATATGCAGAACTCTTCTTGAGGATTTAAAAATACATCAACCCTTAATCATTAGTGGCCTTGCCTATGGAATTGATGCCGCTGCACATCGGGAAGCGCTCAAACTTGAGATTCCGAATGTAGCAGTTCTTGCTCATGGCCTCGATCGTATTTATCCCGCCCAACATAGAGCCATGGCAGAAAAGATATTGGATTGTGGGGGATTGATTACTGAATTTATGTCGGGCACTATACCTGATCGGGAGAACTTCCCCAAAAGAAACCGAATTATTGCCGGCCTGGCTGATGTGACCATTGTGGTTGAAGCTAATGTTAAAGGTGGGGCATTGATCACTGCTGAACTTGCAAATTCATACAATAGGGATGTTTTTGCTTATCCCGGAAGAATAAATGATGAATTTAGCCAGGGTTGTAATCTCCTAATTAAAACAAATAGAGCCAACCTTGTGACTAAAGTTGCTGATCTTGAATACCTAATGGGCTGGTCTTCGAATCAGTTAGCTCATTCGAAAACTCAACTCAGTCTTCCAATTAACTTAACGGAAGACGAACAGATTATTGCAAAGATTCTGTATGAAAAAAGTAGTCTTGGAATAGATGAACTGGCTCTTTTCAGCGGATTTCCACAAAGCAAGTTAATAATGATTATTCTTGGTATGGAGATGCGAGGAACCGTTATTTCTCTACCGGGTAAGATGTATAAGATGCCTTAATGCTCATTTTTGGGATAATCGAAAAGAAGTAAATCTCCTGTTCCCTCGCTAAGCATTTTCCAGCTATCGAATGGAAATTGAATCAAGGCTATTCCTGAGGTTGGAATATGTTGAATAGTTGTCTTGCAAAATTTGTTGACTAGTTCTGTTAAAGATGGATTATGGCCAAATATTGCAATAAAATCAGCGCTTTCCTCTAGGTTATTAATCCAATCATACAAGGTATAAGTTAGAGCATCATAAATTTCTAGATCCTGAATAATATTTGAGTGTTTTATCTCCAGTACATCCGCAAAATGCTTGGCGGTTAAAATAGCACGCTGAGCCGGACTACTATAAATTTTTTGAGGCTTTAAGTTCTTTATTTTAAGTCTTTTAGCCATTTCTTGGGCATTTTTTTCGCCTCGATGAGTCAATGTTCTTTTGAAATCAGATTTTTTGAAATCTGCTTCTTCTGCCTTGGCGTGACGTACAATTAATATCTGCTTAGGCATTGACTTCTTTGATAATTTGTTCAATCTGAATTAGATTCATGCATTTAAAATGGCCTTTAGGACAGGCATTGTAACCAATTTTAGAGCAGGGACGACAATCTAACTCCTTTACCTGAAATAGTTTGGAATGATCAGTTTTATAAGGATACATGCCAAATTCTGGCACAGTATTGCCCCAAACTGAAATGATAGGCTTATTAAAGGCAGCCGCAATGTGCATGAGGCCTGTATCATGAGTTATCACCTTATTGGCCTTACTGATTAGAAATGCAGATTCACCCAGTTTAAATCGACCACTGCCATTTATTACATGAAGTCCAGCCATCTCAGCAATTTTTTCTCCTTCATCTTTTTCTTCCGGTCCACCCAAAAGTACCACAGAACCCGTGATATTTTTGCAAAGTTCAACCAGTTTATCGAAAGGGAGCCTTTTAGTAGCATGTTGGGCACCGATAACTACAGCTACGAAGGAAAGATGTGTATTTGGTAACAAGTCGCTCAAGTTATAACTTTTATTTAAAAAATAATCAAGTCCTTTAGCATCGTTTTTTATACCTAAAAATTCAACAGTTTGAAGATATCGATCTACGATATGTACAGGCGGAAGAACATTTTGCTTAAAGTTTACCAAGAGCCATTTTTGTTTATTCAACTTGTTAAAGGAATTTGATCGGACACCAAGATTTAATTTAATCCAGAGTGTTCTAAGATTGTGATGGAGATCAATTACATAATCAAACTTTTCTTTTTTAAGCGCTGAAATGCAATTTAACATCGATTTTTCAAGGTAATGAATTTTATCCAGGTATGGATTAGCAGACAACAGAGTCTCATAAGACCTTTTGCTTAGGTAATGTAGTTCCAGTCCCCCGAGCTGCTCTTTTAAACATCTGATTACCGGGCTCGTGAGAACGATATCACCGATTGAGCTGAAGCGAATAATCAGTATTTTTATTTTTTTGTCTTTCAAGGTTTAATTTTTTTCTTTTCAAAAAGGATGCTTATCTCTTCTAAGCTCATTGCATTTAAACAGCTTTCTTTACTTAAGCCCCCTTTTCTTGCGATGAGTGTACCATATTTCATATCATTAAAGCCCTCTTTACGATGGGCATCCGGATTTATGGCTAAAAGTACACCTTTTGAAATAGCATACTGATGCCATCTCCAGTCAAGATCAAGCCTAAGCGGGTTAGCATTGATTTCAATAATAACCTGGTTTGCAAGGCAGGCATCAATTATTTTTTTATGATCTATAGGATACCCACTTCTGCTAAGTAATAACCTTCCGGTAGGGTGCCCTAATATGGTGGTGTATGGATTTTCAATGGCAGTTATCAAACGCTGAGTGGCTTTTTCCTCCTTCATGTTCAAAATAGAATGAACAGAGGCAACTACAAAGTCGAAAGTCGACAAAACATCGTTCGAATAATCGAGGGAACCATCAGACAAGATATCCGATTCAATTCCTTTAAAAATTCGAAAGGGAAAGAGTTTTTTATTCAACTCTTCAATCTCACGATGCTGGGCGGAAACTCTCGACTCACTCAGCCCATTTGCATAAAAAGCGGATTTAGAATGATCACAAATACCCAGATATTCCAGCTTTAGCTCATTTTTACAAAAAAGAGCCATTTCCTCCAGAGTATGAATTCCGTCGCTCCAGGTACTGTGATTGTGAAGACTTCCTTTGAGGTCAGCGTACTGAATTAACTTGGGTAATGAATTTTCTTTAGCCAGTTTAAATTCATCTCTTCCTTCTCGTAATTCCGGCTCAATAAATGGTAAACCAGCAAGTTCATAGATTTCTGACTCTGACTTTCCACTTAAATCAGCCTCATTTAAAAGGCTTTTAAGAACATCTTGGTGTTCTTGATTACCTGTTTGAGCAATCAGTTCCCAACCTAAATCAGATTTTTTGACAAAATTTAAGTTTACTACTATCCCTTCCTGGGCTCGGCAACTAATTTGATTATCAAGTACATGAATGATCTCCAGGTTCCAATTTTCAAGTTTGACCAAGACCGTATCATCAAAATTTTTGACTAAGAGTAATTCTAAAACATCTATAATTTCACACCTTCGGCGAAATTGTCCGGTAAAACATACGAATTCGGGCTCTAATTCATTCTTAATCTGATCGATTAAGGATTCTGCGAAATTTTCAAGGTTAGCATACAGAAATCTGCCATCGCTGGCCATATTAAATTCAATAGTTCTTTTGATTTCCTCTTGTGTTTTGAGTCCAAAGCCTTTTGCCTCGATTAAGCGATTTTCATTGCAGGCATAATATAACTCTCCAACACTCTCAATGCCTAAATCCTTCCAAATAGTTAAGATTTTTTTAGGACCGAGGCCTTTAATTTTCATCATCTCTACGATTCCTGAAGGAGTTTTCAAGAGTAGATCGGCAAGTTCTGAGATATTATTATGATTTATCAGCTCCCAAATTTTAGATGCTATACTTTTTCCTAAACCATCAACTTGTTCTATTTCATTCAATGATTTTGATGCTAAGGAAAAAGGAAGTTTATCAACCGTAAAAGCGGCATTTGCGACAGATCTTACTTTAAATGGATTTTCATCATGAAGTTCCATTAATTGACTTAAAAGTCTCAAAGTCCGGGCAATAGTTTTATTTTCCATGTAGGTAGAAGATCAAAAATAAACAACCCTTCCCTGAAAAGGGAAAGGTTTCATTATTTTTTAAGGAATTTTATTCTTGATTTTTAGAATTATTTCACTCGGATATCATACGGGATACGAGCCTGCACACCGGAAAGGTTAATTGCAGACTGCATTTGCTCATAATAACTATACTGATCGCCAAGTTCACGCTTCATGAAATATACTTTAATTTTATCTCCCGTATTTTCAAACAGTGATTTTATCGGATCAATTTGGTCGGGGTAGCTAACGAGTTTGAAATCTTTTAACTTCGCTTTTTTAGCCGCAGAAGCCACCGCATCATCAATGTCTCCCAATCTGTCTACTAAACCATTCTGAAGGGCTTCCGTACCACTCCATACTCTTCCTTGTCCGATGCTATCGATATAGCCTTGCGATTTATTACGGCCATCGGCAACCTTTTGAGTAAATGTGCTGTAAACTTTATTTACTTCCTGCTGTATAATCATTCTTTCCGAATCGCTCAGTGGTCGACTTACCGAACCCAAATCCGCAAATTTCCCCGTATTAACCCGATCAAAAGTGATTCCCAGTTTATTTTTAAAAAAGTTTTGCATGTTAGGAATGATACCAAAAACCCCGATTGACCCGGTAATGGTATTAGGTTGAGCGAAAATTGAGTCTGCCGCACAGGATATATAGTAGCCCCCAGATGCAGCTACATCGCCCATAGAAACTATGACTGGTTTTGATTTTTTAGCCAGAATCATTTCACGCCAAATGACATCCGAGGCTAAAGCACTACCCCCCGGTGAATTTACTCTGAGGACAATCGCTTTGACCTTAGTATCCAAGCGAGCCTTTCTGATGGCTCGGGAAATTCTTTCTGAACCTATGGATTCATCGTTCCCTTCTCCGCTAATAATTTCGCCATTGGCATAAACTAGGGCAATACGATTGTTTGTAGATTCATCTTTGGTCTCCGGAGAAGGGGCATATTCTTCAATACTGACAGAATTAAGTTCTTTTTTCTGGCTTATTCCGATACGTTTTTTCAATTCCTCAAGAACCTCATCTTTATATTTTAAGCCATCAACCATTTTGTAAAAAAGGGCATCCTTCGGAGTTCTCACTTTTGCATTGTCAGCAATTGAAATAAGAGTGCTTTTTGAAATTTTTCTACTCTTAGAAATTTCAGCAAGGAAGTGATCGTACATAGATCCCAGAAATGAAGTGATTTGCTGCCTGTTAGGCTCACTCATTTTATCTAAAATAAACGGCTCAACCGCACTTTTATAAGTTCCAACCTTAATGATTTGCGCTTCGATATCCAACTTTTCCAACGAGCCCTTAAAAAACATCAATTCTGTACTTAATCCTCTAAAATAAATCATTCCCTCCGGGTTAAGGTAAATTTTATCTGCTACTGAGGCAAGATAATAGGCTCCTTGCGTGTAAACTTCACTGTAAGCCAAAATGAATTTTCCACTCTTT
>VGGW01000063.1 GCA_016868395.1 Bacteroidota bacterium
AAATTCTACCTAAAACAACAGGACTGTTGATAAGCTTTGGCCTAAGCACAAAATCTCCGTTAACGTTTTTTCCTCCGCCTCAGCTGGTGCGGTAGGCACAGTTCAAGCCAAAGCATTAACTTTAATAGCATCAGGTGCAGCGGCGGCATTTATTCGTTTTTGTATATTGTTTTTTAAGGTACTCATAGTCTCGTCGTTCCTCCTCGGCATGCTACTTTTCTGCTGAAGGAAATGCTAAAAATTTGATCTTTTATTTTACAATTAAAAGTTCCCCGGACACTAGTGTTTAAATATATAAATCCGGTGTGGATATTTGATTTGCACAGATCATTTACATTTGGTCATTTGCTAATTCACCCTATCTTTACAGCATGAATATCCTCCTACTTGGTTCCGGTGGACGCGAGAGCGCTTTCGCATCCAAAATGGCAGAAAGCCGACATCTATCACAACTGTACATCGCACCCGGTAATGCGGGAACATCTGCTTACGGTAAGAATGTAAATTTAAAGCTAACTGACTTTGAAGGAATTGCAGCTTTTGTTCTTAAAAATAATGTTGAGATGATTGTGGTCGGGCCGGAAGAGCCTCTGGTAAAAGGAATTCATGACTTTTTTCTGGAACGTAAGGACCTATCCCATATTCCCGTTATAGGCCCTCAAAAAGAAGGTGCACAATTGGAAGGTAGTAAGGATTTTTCGAAAGAGTTCATGATTAAACATGGTATTCCTACTGCGGCATTCAAATCCTTCACCAAAGCAAGTCTCGCAGATGGTTTGAAATACCTTGAAAATCATAAGCTACCCATTGTTCTAAAAGCTGATGGATTGGCTGCCGGTAAGGGAGTTTTGATCTGTGAAACTTTGGAAGATGCAAAAACAGAGCTAAGGGCTATGCTGGCTGATGCTAAATTTGGAGAAGCCAGCAATAAAGTGGTTATTGAAGAATTTTTAAGTGGAATTGAGCTTTCTGTTTTCGTGATTACCGATGGTAAATCTTATAAAATATTACCGGAAGCTAAAGATTATAAACGAATTGGTGAAGGTGATACCGGATTAAATACCGGTGGAATGGGTTCAGTTTCTCCCGTTCCATTTGCTAATGAAACCTTTATGCGCAAGGTTGAAGAACGGGTCATCATTCCGACGATTGAGGGCTTGAAAAAGGACAATATCCCCTATAAAGGATTTATATTTTTCGGACTGATGGCTGCAAGTTCGGCAGATGGGAAAGAGCCTTTTGTGATCGAGTACAATGTACGTATGGGTGATCCCGAAACCGAAAGTGTAATTCCAAGAATTGAAAGCGATCTTGTGGAGCTGTTTATGGGTGTGGCTGACGAAAATCTTTCTGAGAAAAAACTAAAAGTTTCTCCAAAATTTGCTGCAACTGTAATGATTGTTTCGGGTGGGTATCCTGGAGAATATCTAAAGGGGAAGGTACTTTCAGGGATAGAAAACCTAAGAAACTCTGTCGCTTTTCATGCCGGCACCGAACTCGAAAATGGTATCGTAAGGAGTACTGGTGGCCGAGTAATCGCAGTCACCTCATTGCAAGATAATTTGTTTGATGCAATCCAGAACGCAACCGCCGATGCCGGCAGAATTTATTTTGATGGCCGGTATTACCGTCCCGATATCGGAGCCGATTTACTGTAGAATTGCTCTACCTGCTCTTTGTAAATTTCAGACAACTTCAACCGTATAGAAATTTTACTTCTCCGGAGGAAATAATTCGTTTAATTTATCCATTAAATCTGGTCCGCGAAGATCACGACCAATGATTTTTCCATTTGGATCAAGCAGGAAGTTTCTTGGAATACTACTAACCCGGTACAATGCTGCCGCTTCACTTCCCCAATATTTTAAATCTGAAACATGCTGCCAGTTCAGTTTATCTTCACGTATTGCTGCAAGCCAGCTCCTCTTATCCCGGTCGAGCGAAACACCAAAAACGGTGAACCCCTTTCCTTTAAACTGCTTGTATGCATTCACAACATTAGGATTTTCCTGACGACAAGGCCCGCACCAGGCGGCCCAGAAATCAAGCAGAACATATTTGCCTTTTAATGATGACAAGGGAATTTTCTGACCCAAGGTATCGGATAAGGCGAAGTCAGGAGCGATAGCACCCAAAGAAGTTTTCTTTTCAGAATCGATATAATCCTTCACTAGACTGCCGGTTGAGCTACTCTTAATCTCTGAATCTAAACTGCTCAGTAAACTGTCGGCTTCAAGGAAATTAAAACTGCTTCCGGCTATACTTGGAATCAATATTAAGGAAACGAAAGCTTTGGGATTTTCTTTAACATAAGATCTTTGAAATTCCACCAATTCGCGGTTAATTTCCCGGAAAGGGATCCGATACAGCGCGGCAATGGAATCAGAAGAAATTCCTGATTGTGATTTGACTTCGGCCTCATTTCCAATTTGGTTTAACTTTTCGAAATAGGGTACCTGCCCGGCGCTCAGACGCTGCATGTCCTCCTGCGCTTTTGAACCACTGATGATTGCTTCATTTACAGAATCTTTGATCTGAATAGAAATAACACCTTGATCGAGAATAAATTGTTTAGTCCTAAGCGGGTCTTTTTTATGATCTTGATCCAGGGATAAAAATACCGGAACAGGTTCGGTGAAGTCGCCCTTGAAATTAAACCTACCATTCACAACCTCAATTTTTTGAGTTATAGGCTTAGCATTGCTAAAAAAGGAACTTTGTGTAAAAAAAAGATTTTTGATCTCCGGGTTTGAGACCGTGCCTGCAATGGAATAGAAAGGCTGCTGGGCAATACTAATCAGCGGACAAACAGAAAGTATTGAAAAATATAGGATGTATTTGAAAAATCTCATGTGCCGGAAAACATTAATCCTACAAAATTAGTACTTATTAAACGATAATTTCCTTTATAATTGAGTGTGAATTAAACCTAAAGCATCCATTGAATTAAGAAAGATAAATTATGACTGAGCCCATGACCAATTATCCGGAAAGTATCCGAAGCAAATTCGAGGAGCTATTCGGGCAGGAGGCACTGATTATCCGCTCACCGGGAAGGATCAACCTGATCGGCGAACACCTCGATTATAATTTGGGTTTCGTATTACCTGCTGCGATCAATAGGGCCATCTGGCTGGGAATCCAAAAAAGGGATGACCATGGGATTAGACTGCACTCCCTTGATTATGATGACGATTACCAGGGCAGGGTGGATGATTTATCTCCATCCGGCAAATTATGGCCCGATTATATACTTGGGGTTATTCAACAGATTCAAAAAAAAATTGCTTTAAACCATGGATTTAACATAGTATTTGGCGGGGATATCCCTCCTGGTGCAGGATTATCGTCTTCTGCAGCATTGGAATGCGCAACGGCATTTGCACTGAATGAATTATTCGAACTTGGTTTGGAAAGGATGGATTTGGTAAAAATCGGACAAGCTGCAGAAAATGAATTTGTGGGTGTAAAATGTGGCATTATGGATCAGTTTGCCAGTGTTTTTGGCAGGAAAGAACACCTTATTCGTCTGGATTGCCGGAATTTATCCTACGTTTATGTGCCATTCCTTGCCGAGGAAATCAAAATATTACTATTTGACACAAGAGTCAAGCATTCACTGGCAGACTCGGCTTATAATGAGCGGCGGGAGGAATGCGAAAAAGGGGTACAACTGATACAGAAATACCTGCCCGAAATTAAAAGTCTGAGGGATGCCAGCCAGGAAATGCTTGAGTCTTATGTAAAAAATGTAGATAAAACAGTATATATTCGATGTACCTATGTCGTTTCGGAAATTAAACGACTTTTAAATGGCTGTGAAGACCTCGAAAAAGGCGATCTGATCAGCTTTGGCAAACGAATGTTCGAAACCCATGCCGGTTTGAAAGATTTATATGAAGTTAGTTGTGACGAGCTTGATCTGCTGGTTAATCTGGTCAAAGACAATCCTGATGTAATTGGTGCCCGGATGATGGGTGGCGGTTTTGGAGGCTGTACGATCAATCTGGTCAAGGCGGAAGCAGTAGATGACCTCATGAAAAAAGTCAGCGATGCTTACTTATCCAAAACCGGAACCGGGATGCTGGTTTATGAGGTTGAAATTGAAGGTGGAACGGGATATAGTAGCTAATAGCGAATTAACATAGAATTAATCACTGTATTTATACCCTGAATCACAAAGTATGGTGACGATTTTCAAAGATTTTTCCTGTGCATTCAAATACTTTTCAGAAGCAATGACATTCGCTGCAGCTGAATATCCCACATACAAACCCTGGTCTGAGGACAGTCTCTTTTTCATTTCCCTTACTTCCTCATCACATACGGTGATAAAATCATGCACAAGTTTTTCATCCCAATGAGGCGGTATCAGTCCGTAGGCAGTACCCTGAATAATATGCTTTGGATCATCAACTTTTCCTGTCTTCAGAATCGCTGCCTTCTCTGGTTCAACAGCAATGCATTTGATGCCTGAATTGACCGATTTCAGGTATTTCGAAGTACCAACGAATGTTCCTCCACTACCCACAGATGCAATAAATACATCAGCATCAGGTAAATCCCGGAGAATTTCCGGTCCGGTATGATTAAAATGTGCCTTAACACAGGAGGGATTATTGAATTGATCTGCATGGAATGCATTCCTGCTATGAGAAATATCTTTTGCTACTTCTACTGCATAGTTAATATCTCCACCGGTAACCATTCCTGGGCTTCCGTCGACCTGTTTAGTAAGTATAATCTCTGCTCCAAAAGCATTCAGGATCTTTCTGCGTTCGGGACTATTTCCATCTGACATTACTGCAACGAACGGATTGCCAAACTGCCTGCAAACCAAGGCAAGTCCGGCCCCCATATTTCCGCTAGTCATTTCAACAACTGTTTGACCCTTTTTCAAACTCCCATTCTCGTATGCGTCAAGAATAATCTGATAGGCAGCGCGATCTTTTACACTTCCACCCGGCTGTAAATGCTCTGCCTTGGCATAGATCTTTCCGGACAAAGTAGCGCTGATCTTGTCAAGAAAAATTAACGGGGTGTTATGAATGAGGTTTAGGGTGCTCAAACTATACTATAACTAATCAATCTTCAAAAAATCCCCATCAACAAGTAGCAGCTTAACCCCATTTTCAGTCACAGAGCGATGTGAACTCAATTCATCCGATACGACATAAGTCCCGCCCTTTTCGAGTTTTACCAATTCACCGCTTTTCAACTCAGAAACAAATTCTCCCTCCAGGCAATGCACTACATACCCCTTTTGACACCAATGGTCTACCAGATAACCATTTGAATACTCAACTAGGCGAATCCGAAGTCCGAGGAACTGAACTGTTTGCCAATAAGACGTTCCAGTCTCCCCCTTATGCTCAGTTTTCTCAATAACTGACCAGTTGATGGTTTGGAAAGGGATCTGGCTCATTTTGGTAATCTGCCCCTTCTTAAATATATCTGTTCACCAAGTTCTCCAGATACTCCTGCTTTCCACTTTTAACCTCAGGTTCACCCATTTCAACGGCCAGGTCTCTCAGATCTTCCAGATTCAGTTTTCCTTTTTCAAAATCTTTACCCTTCCCCGAATCAAAAGAGGCATAACGATCCTGGCGAATCTTTTTATAATCCGAGTGTTTTAAAATTTGATCAGCAGCAATCAGAGCGCGGGCGAAAGTGTCCATACCGCCAATATGGGCATAAAACAAATCGGCAGGATCAGTCGAGTTTCTACGAATCTTGGCATCAAAATTAATACCTCCGCCACCGAAACCACCGGCCTCCAGGATCACCAGCATCGCTTCGGTCAGTTCATTAATATTATTCGGAAACTGGTCGGTATCCCAGCCATTCTGATAGTCACCACGATTGGCATCAATTGATCCCAGTAAACCTGCATCAGCACTTACCTGCAGCTCATGCTGGAAAGTATGACCGGCTAAGGTTGCATGATTGACTTCAATATTTAATTTAAAATCGGCCATCAGATCGAACTGACGAAGGAAACTGATCACTGTAGCTGCATCATAATCATACTGATGTTTGCTTGGCTCGCAAGGTTTTGGTTCAATGAAGAAAGTTCCTTTAAATCCATTTTTACGGGCATAATCTTTTGCCATATGCAGGAATCTGGCAAGATGCTCCTGTTCACGTTTCATATTCGTATTGAGCAGACTCATATACCCTTCGCGACCACCCCAGAATACATAATTTTCACCGTTTAGCGCAATGGTAGCGTCCAATGCGGCCTTTACTTGTGCTCCTGCATGGGTCAGTACGTGAAAATCAGGGTTAGTTGAGGCTCCGTTCATATAGCGGCGATGAGAGAAGAGATTAGCCGTGCCCCATAATAATTTCACCCCAATGGCTTGCTGCTTCTCTTTCGCATAAGCTGTCATTACTTGTAAACGACGTTCATTTTCTAAAACATCATTACCATAATCCACCACATCCACATCATGAAAGCAGTAATAGGGTAAATTCATTTTGGTAATAAATTCAAAAGCTGCATCCATTTTATCCTTGGCACGTTCAACTGCATCGGCTTTTGCATCCCAGGCAAAAATATGGGTTGGCTCACCGAAAGGATCCGAACCATTACCAACAAATGAATGCCAATAGGCACATGCGAATCGAAGAGTTTCTTTCATTGTTTTTCCGCCGATGATTCGATTTTCATCATACCAGCGAAATGCCAGCGGATTATTAGATTCTGGGCCTTCATAGGGTATCTGCCCTATCCCTTTAAAAAATTCCTTATCTCCTGTTGTAATGTTTGCCATTCTCAAATTTTTATGTTTTCGAATTTATAGAATAAAATAATAATTAATGAAAAACAAAGCTGCTAATGTTTCGCGCTTGAAAATAAAATTGTAACCATGTGTATCATGCACATGCCTTCGAAAGGCCAGGATCGGTATTATCGTTCCTGATAATAATTCAGAAAGCTCAATTTATTTTCAAAAAACTATATTTATAAGCGGATTAATCATACCTCCGGAACTCCAAATTAAAACCTCATGAAAAGCTATTTCTTAACTTGCCTAGGTCTGATAATTTTCATTCAACTTCATGCACAAAATCATGAAGAATCAAACTATGATGAGTCTAAAGTGCCTTACTATACCCTTCCGGATGCCCTTAAGTCAAGCACAAACAACGCGATAAAAAATAAATCAAAATGGGAAAAAATCAGAAGGCCTGAAGTATTGACTTTATTCGAAGATAATATCTACGGACAAGTCCCTAAGTCTTTTGAAGATATTCGGTTTTCTATCCTAAGCGAGGACAAAAACAGCATGAATGGCAAATCACATCGTAAAGAAGTGCTGATTGAGGTATTTAACAAGGATAAAAATGTCAGAATTAATTTGCTCCTTTTTATTCCAAAAAATGCATCAAAACCTGTTCCTGCATTTTTACTAATCAATAATCGCGGCAAGGAGAATACAGACCCCAGTCGTCAGATTATCAGTGAATTCTGGCCTGCTGAAGTACTCATTGAAGCAGGATATGCCATTGCTGCTTTTCATGTCAGCGATCTGGCTCCGGATAATAAAGATGAGTTCATGAACGGAGTCATGCAATTATACCCCGATCAGTTAAGTGCAGAAAATGGTATGCGTGCAATAGGTGCCTGGGGATGGGGGCCAGTCGGGTGATGGATTATTTCGAAACTGATCCTCAAATCGACACAAAGAAGATAGTACTCACCGGGCATTCGAGGGGAGGAAAAGCATCACTTTGGGCAGCAGCTCAGGATCAGCGCTTTGCTATTTGTGTAACTAATTGTTCAGGAAGTACAGGAGCAGCACTGGCCCGCAGGCAATTTGGCGAAAGAGTAAACAGAATTAATACTTCCTTCCCGCATTGGTTCAGCACAAATTATAAGAAATACAATGGTCATGAAGAACTTTTACCTGTCGATCAACATATGTTGATCTCATTAATCGCCCCACGACCGGTTTATTCAACCAATGCATCCGAAGACCTTTGGGCTGATCCAAAGGGTACTTTTTTATCGCTAAAAAACGCAGAAGAGGTATATGCTTTATATGGTTTAAAATCCATTTTGCCCCATTCACCTCCAGAATTAAATACACCAATCATTGAATCTCCATTAGCGTATCATAACCGGGAAGGCAAGCATGATTTAACTGTGTACGACTGGAAACAGTTTATCAGGTTTGCAGATTATCATTTTGGGAGAGGGAAACAGGAATAATCCTCATTTATTGAGGCATATTGTTACGGCACTAAGTAACTTACCGGCCTCCACTCATCCTCAGTTTGGTAAGGGATATCCAAACTATTTGGAGTCGATCATCAAACTATCTAACTAACCTGAGTTCGATTCTCTCAATTCTGCAAAGGGCCGTACCAATAGAAAAAAATTGGCTAGGTTTTAGAAACAGCGTTCAGCTGAGGCCGAAACGCCTTGAAATTACATTCTTAATAAATCGAAAATCAATAAAATTCAAAAAGGTATTTAGAATACAAGGAAGATTAAAATAATACGCTTATCATTCATCAGGTAAGGCTGTAGTCTCATCTTGATTAAATTTTGGAAATCAATACCTGTGTGTTATGGGCCGGTTCAGCCCTTTCCTCCGGGGTAGTTCCGGCTTGAAATCGTGTTCTGTTTCAAATGACCAGCAACCGGAAGCTACCTCCTTCGGCAAGGTTTATTTTAGTCAGAACTGTATTTCATCGGCGCGGGCAGTCGGGTAATAGAAGCACAGACCCTGCTTAGCAAATCCAGATGGCAGCTCTATCTTTTTTGCCCTAATGAATCTTAGGATAAGGATTGCATTTGCCAGCAAAAGATAGATCAACAGAGCAAAATATCTGTGCATCATGACGATTTTCGTCGCAGATCGGGATGAAGGAGTACTACGAAGCTAGCCTACAAATGCCTTATCAGCAATTCTTTCCAATCCTGATAAACATCCTCGTATTCTGTTGATTTGTTAGGCTGAATCATGCGAAGGGCTTTCAAATTTGCAAATGCATTTTCGGTATTGAATTCTTTAACGCCAATTCCGGCACCAATTGCTGCTCCGATACTACCCTCATTGCTAAACAATTCTACAGGAACACCGCAAGCGTTGACAAATGCTTCAATAAATAGTTCACTTGAAAACATATTTGCTTTACCTGCACGAATGAGACCGGGTTTCATGCCGTTCTCCCGCATGATATCAAGCCCGTACCGAAAAGCAAAGGCGATACCTTCCTGAACAGCCCTAAAAATAGTTGCCCTGTCATGTAAGTTCAAGTCGATACAATGAAAATGAGCGCCTATATTTTTATTGGTCAGCATTCGCTCAGCTCCGTTTCCAAAAGGAAGGATTCTCAAACCATTACTACCTATTTTTATCAAGGAAGCCCCGGCATTTATGGTATCATAAGTAAATCCCGGTGCCATCACATCTCGGGTCCAGCGATTCAGAATTCCAGTACCATTGATGCAAAGCAATACCCCGATTCGTTTCTGTTCCTTTGTAAAATTTACATGGGCGAAACTGTTAATACGCGATTGCTGATCAAAAGTCAATTGGTCTGACACTCCATAGATTACCCCGGATGTACCTCCGTTGGCTGCTACCTCTCCCGGTTTTAATACATTTAAAGAAAGTGCATTATTAGGCTGATCGCCAGCCTTGTAGGTTAGAGGAATGCCCGTTTTTAAAGAAAGCTTGGTGGCAATATCCTTCCTCAGGGCACCATGATCTGCAAAAACCGCCTTAATTTCAGGAAAAATATCCCTTGAAAAACCAAAATATGCTAATACGTCCTTTGAAAGTTCATTATTCTTAAAATCCCAAAAAACACCTTCAGATAAGGATGAAACACTGGTATCAATCTCCCCACTCAGTTTCATTCCGATGAAATCTCCGGGTAACATTATTTTATGGATTTTCTCGTAAACTTCCGGTTCATTTTGCTTGACCCAAGCTAATTTGGAAGCTGTGAAGTTTCCGGGAGAATTCAACAAATTGCCCAAACACTTTTGTTCACCAATTGCATGAAATGCCAGATTTCCAATTTCTACCGCCCGGCTATCACACCAAATAATTGAATTTCGAAGTGCATTTCCTTGTTTATCAACAAGTACAAGTCCGTGCATTTGATAAGCTATACCTATCGCTCCAATATCCAAGGGATTGTAAAAACCGGAAGAATTTGCCTTGATGATTGCCTGCTGAACATTTTCCCACCATACTTCGGGCGATTGCTCGGCCCATCCGGGATGTGCTGCAATAATTGCAGTTTCAGTATCAGGATATTGTACCGTACACAGGCATTCCTGAGTTTGAGAGTCAATAACAGAAATTTTAACTGAAGAAGTGCCGAGGTCGATACCGAGTAGTAGCATGTGGGTTGTTAGTGGTTTTATCTGGTTGGTTAAACCGAATCATTTCAAATTTATCGTTAATTTCTTTACTCTTTGATCTTTGTTAATTAATCCTATTAATATTCAGGAAAGGTCCATTATGAGCAACTGATTTGACTGAAAAAACAAAATAAAACTTAAAAGCTAACACTTAATACTTACAACTCAAATAAGCTTTTGATACGTCTTCCACCATAAATCAGGCATTTCCCCTGAATTAGCGGTTTGATAATCTTCATATCGGCAAGGAACCAGGTGATGTCTTTTATTTTTGGATTTTGCTGCAGGGTAAGGTACCTGCATCCACCAGCGATCTGATTTTTTACTCTTGACAAATACCAGTTCATGAGAACCATCTTTGAGTCCGGCTCTATAGGTAATGTATTGTGATTTAGGCAGGAGAGGGAATTCCTTCTTACGGTTATAAAATCCATCCACAAAATACCAAATCATTTGAGCCAGCAGCATAGATGTCTGTCCGTTCAAATCAAACACAGGATTAAACTCATAAAATCCCAAGGAAGAAAGCTTATCATTCATACCGGCATACCTGGCTATTTGGCAGGCATTCTCGCCATAAAATCCATTTGGAGTTGCATTGGCATTACCCGGGGCATCTGAAGAACGAATCGCGGAAATATCAAAACTTATCATATTCGCATTGCGAATTATCGGTTCAGCAAGATTTATGTTACCAGAGAAGTCGCCTAAACGATGTACATCAAAATAAAGCTTATCCATCAATTTGAGGCTATCCTGATTGACAAAAAAGGTCTGATAACCGATATTGCTAAAATTAAAGAGGAAATTAGGCTCATGTAAAAATATCTTATTCAAATAAGAAATGGAGGTAGTCTCAACGGTATCGTCCCGGTTGTCATCCAAATCAAAATGCGAATCCACAACCAAAAGGTCAACTTTTTGTTCAAGTTCTTCATATGCCATGAATTGGGGATAAGTCAAGTCTTGACCACCACCAATTATAAGAGGAAAAATATTTTTTTTGATAAGTTCAGAAACAATCAGTTTCAAGGCAACATAAGTATCTGATACTTTATGACCGGCACGAATATTCCCAAGGTCAACAATACGAGAGTGATAATTGCATTCATTCAATTCATAAAATTTTTTTCTGACGATGTCCGGAGCTAAGGCTGCTCCTGTATTATTGATGGCATTTCGATCTTCCAAAACACCTATCAGTGCAATATCATATGAACCTTCATCCAGATCGGGGAAATCCGAAAAATAAGAATCTATCTTGGCTCCTAGATGACTGGTGTAAAAACCATTCTCCGGACTAATTTCATTGAGGTTTAGCGGACTAAGAAAATCGGATAAAGACATAATAATTGGTTCTGTAATTTAATTGCTTTTTTGTCATTGAACAGCCCCCGATTAATTTTGCTTTAAAAAAATTCAAGAAGAATCAGATAATTGAGAACAGACTCAAAGCAAATATCAGTTTATTCAATTACTTTTGAAAGCATTTAAAAAAATTCATTCGAATGATTTTAGTTACCGGCGCTACCGGTTTTTTAGGTTCAGAATTAATCCGCCAATTGTTGCTGAGAGGAGAGAAAATCAGAGCACTTAAGCGTGATAGCTCTCAAATACCCTCAATTTTGGCAGATATCAAAGAAATTGAATGGTTTAATGCCGATATTCTTGATTATTTCGCTCTCAGCGAGGCTATGGATGGTGTAAGTCGTATTTATCATTGTGCTGCACTCATATCTTTTCATGCGAAAGACAGGAAAAAAATGCTTCGGGTAAATGTGGAAGGTACTTCGAACCTACTCAATCTTGCAATGGAAAAAAATATTGAACGCTTTTTACATGTGAGTTCTATCGCAGCACTTGGTGGAAGTAAAAAAGGGAACCTGATTACCGAGAAAAATCAATGGCAAATAGGATCTGGTCAGAGTTTTTATTCGATCTCAAAATATAATAGCGAGATGGAGGTTTTCAGAGCAGCAGCAGAAGGTTTAAATGTAGTGATTGTTAATCCTTCAATTATTATTGGGAGGAATGCTGGCAATAAAGGAAGTGGACAGTTGTTTGAATCCATTCGAAAGGGGCTGAATTATTTTCCAGGTGGTAGTTGCGGCTACGTGGATGTTACGGATGTTGCCAAAGCGATGATTCTTTTAATGGATAGTAAATTTTCAGATGAACGGTTCATACTGAACTCAGAAAACCTCACTTATAAAGAGTTTTTTTCTAGGATAGCAAGGAAACTGGGAATGGAACCACCGAAAATTGCGTTAAAACCTTGGATGATGTACATGGCCTGGATTGGAGGCCGCTTGATGGCCATAATGACCGGAAAAAAAAATAATCTTAGTTCAGAAACCGTTCGCAGTGCATTCAAAAAGCAATCCTTTTCCAATGAAAAAATCAAAAAGGCATTAAATTTTGATTTTAAATCTGTTGATGAATCCATCAGCGAAATTTGCCTAAATCTTAAAAATTGTTAACCCACTGATTAATAAAAAATTGAAACAGTTTTATATCATTGATTTCGACAGCACCTTCACCCAAGTGGAAGCCTTGGATGTACTGGCTCGTATCTCCTTAAAGAATCATCCTAATAGAGAAAAAATTTATCAGAAAATTGAAGATCTCACCCATGCGGCCATGGAGGGTAAAATGTCCTTCCGTGAAAGCCTCTCTGGGAGAGTACAGCTATTAGGGGCTAACCGCGATCATTTAAAACAATTGGTCAGCCTTTTGAAAAAGCAAGTTTCCTCCTCATTTTCTCGTAATAAAACATTTTTCAAAAAACATTCCGATAAGGTTCTCATCGTCTCCGGTGGATTTAAAGAATTTATCACTCCGGTTGTTCTTCCCTATCATATCCCTAAAGAAAACATTTATGCCAACACATTTATTTTTGATGAAAGTGGTAAAATCATAGGATATGATGAGAATAACCCCCTTTCGAATGAGGGTGGAAAAGTTAAACTGTTGAAAGAGCTCGACCTCAAGGGAGATATTTATGGCATAGGCGACGGACATTCAGATTTCCAACTGAAGGAATTTGGGATGATAAAAAAATTTTATGCGTTTACAGAAAATATCGAGCGCAAAACCGTTGCTGAAAAAGCCGATCATGTCACTCCAAGTTTTGATGAATTTCTGTATGTCAATAATTTACCCCGGGCTATCTCCTATCCAAAAAACAGGATTCTTTGTTTGGTCATTGGGGACGTCCCTGATGTAGCGATTCAAACCTTAAAAAAAGATGGATTTTCAATCCGCCATAAAAAAACTTTCGAGGAAAAATATGTGTCGGATGTTGGGATGATGCTATTGGCGAAAGGTGAAATCCTGGAAAGAGAAAAACTGGAACGTGCGGTCAAGTTAAAAACCATCGGATATCTTGGAAATAGTGAACCCAGACTTTCACATGGATTGTGTACGGATATGGGAATTGTCATATTTGATGATCGCAAAAACAGTCCGAAAAATTCGGATATAATCGCCAAAAGGATGATCAATTTTATCAATCATGGGCATACTTATGTGAGCGCAAATTTCCCAAACCTACAACTTCCCCGAATTTTGGGAGCTCATCGTTTGATTCATATTCACAAAAATATGCCTGGTATAATGGCTCAAATCAACAAGGTATTTGCTGATCATCACATCAATATTGTGGGTCAGTATTTGATGACTAATCCAAGCATTGGCTATGTTATTACAGATGTGAGTGATGAATATGATAAAAAAGTATTGAAGGCTCTAAAGCAGATAGACCATACCATTAAATTCCGAATACTCTATTAAGCTTAAAGTTTTAAGCCAAAAACACAAATTAAGGCATCTAAATTAGCTTACAGCACGGTTTTTCAACAAAAATCACTAAATTGCCCCCCTGATTAAATTTTAATACCGTGTCCGATAAATTAGATATTTCCATCACCAAAACAGCCCAATCGCGTTTGGCTGACATAGATTTCGATAATTTACCTTTTGGAAAGACCTTTTCTGACCATATGTTCATTGCTGATTATAGTGATGGAAAATGGAAAGACTTCAGAATTGTGCCTTTTGGGGAGATTGGATTGAGCCCTGCAATTTCTTCATTGCATTACGGACAAGCATTTTTTGAAGGTATAAAGGCCTACAAGCATGCCGACGGAAAAGTGATCATCTTTCGTCCGGATAAAAATGCTGAACGTTTTAATCTTTCTGCACAGCGTTTGTGCATGCCTGAGCTTCCGGTTGATACTTTTTTAAAAAGTTTAGAAACATTAGTTGATCTGGACAGAGACTGGGTACCTTCAAAAGCAAATCATAGCCTTTATATCAGGCCTTTTATGTTTGCAACTGACCCTTTTTTAGGTGTCACACCCTCTGCCACTTATAGATATATGGTTTTAACAGGTCCGGTTGGTCCTTATTTTTCAAAAAATCTCAGAGTAAAAGTCGAAACTTATTATTCAAGAGCGTGCGATGGGGGATTTGGCTTTGCTAAAGCTGCTGGAAATTATGGTGGCTCCATGCTACCGGCTATGAAAGCTACTCAGGAAGGCTTTGATCAGCTGATCTGGACAGATTCCAAAGAACATGCCTATGTTGAGGAATTGGGTGCCGCGAATATTATGTTCATGATGGATGGAAAATTATTAACTCCATCTACACGGGATACCATTTTAAAAGGAGTAACCCGGGATACGGTCTTAACGCTTGCAAAAAAATGGAATATCGAGATTGAAGAACGCAG
>VGGW01000064.1 GCA_016868395.1 Bacteroidota bacterium
ATTTCTCAATTACATCTGATTCATCATATTTTTCATTGATGTCAGTTACAAATAAGACGATATCTGCATCCACAAGAGAGCCATTTACAAAACTCATCATGGATTGCTGCATACCGTATACCGGTTTAATCACTCCCGGAGTATCTGAAAAAACAATTTGATACTCAGGCTCATTTACAATCCCAAGTATCCGATGCCGTGTAGTTTGTGCCTTTGGAGTGACTATTGATAGTTTTTCTCCTACCAAAGCATTCATTAAGGTAGATTTTCCAACATTCGGTTTACCTATCAGACTAACAAATCCGGCTTTATGAGACATTTAAAATTTATTTTAAAATATATTTGGACTGCAAAGAAACGAAATATATCTTTGCAGTCCAATTTAAAAGCAATACTGAGACACTCTCAAGGCTTAAAATTGGGTAGAATATAAGGCTTTGAAAGGGTTCTTTTTTGAAACATAAAAATCCCTTTTGCCTACTTCTTCGGGCACATAACCCGTTAAAATTATGAAATAGTGCGGGATGGAGTCCCCAACAGATTGGGGAGTAGCTCGTCGGGCACATAACCCGTTAAAATTATGAAATAGTGCGGGATGGAGTCCCCAACAGGTTGGGGAGTAGCTCGTCGGGTTCATAACCCGTTAAAATTATGAAATAGTGCGGGATGGAGCAGTTGGTAGCTCGTCGGGCTCATAACCCGAAGGTCGTCAGTTCGAGTCTGGCTCCCGCTACCAGAGTAATGTTATACGTAATACGTTATTACGTCATAAGTTTCCGAGCAGACGTACTACGTAACAACGTATAACGTTCGACTCAACAAGGCCCGTTCGTCTAGGGGTGAGGACGCCAGATTTTCATTCTGGAAACAGGGGTTCGATTCCCCTACGGGCTACAAAAAGGCGATCCGAGTTGATCGCTTTTGTTGTTTAGTTAATAGTAGGAAACAGGGGTTCGTCCCGATAGGTATCGGGACCCCTACGGGCTACAAAAAGGCGATCCGAGTTGATCGCTTTTGTTGTTTTAGGGAATTCTTCCGGCAATAGAGGTTCGTCCGAAGGCTGGTCTGCTCGCCGCGGATTAAAAAAAGCGATCTGAGCTATTCCGTTGTCAATATACTTCAGCAAGATAAAGCAGTATTCCTAATTTTTCTTTTCATATTTTGTACAAAATCGGAAGGAAAGTATAAATTATGGCTTCTTAAAAAGCATACCGAATAGTTAATTTTTAATGATTTATGGATACTGAAAAAGATAAGAACTCCAGAAGAAATTTTATTAAGCATGCTGTGATTGCAGGTTCATTACTTCCCTTCATATCATCGGATCTTTTTGCAGACCGAAGCAAGGATTTAAGAGTTCTGGATCCATTAAAAATATCCGTTTTTTCTAAGCATTTGCAATTTCTGAACTACAGGGATATGGCTGATGCTGCGGCCGGGATGGGATTTAATGGGGTAGATCTTACGGTTCGCCCCAATGGGCATGTCTTACCGGAGCGGGTAGAACTTGATTTGCCTGCCGCTGTTGAAGCCATTCAAAAAGCCGGGTTGGCCTCCATGCTGATTACAACAGCGGTTCAGGATGCCAATAATCCGGTAGATAAAAAATTATTGGAGACTGCTGCAAGGCTTGGAGTTAAGTATTACCGTATGAATTGGCTGAAGTATCCTGAATCTAAAAGTATTCCTGAGGCCATCCTGCGGTTTAAAAAAGTACTTGCTGATCTCAGTCAATTAAACAAACAGCTGGGAATAACCGGTTGTTATCAGAATCATTCGGGGAATTTAGCAGGTGCTTCAATTTGGGAGCTTTGGGAAATACTTAAAGATTCTGATCCAACAAATACGGGAGTACAATATGATATTCGCCATGCGCTTGTTGAAGGGGGTATGTCTTGGAAAAACGGACTTGATTTAATTCATCCTCAAATTAGAACTCTTGCAATCAAAGATTACATTTGGTCAAAGAAAAATGGAACTTGGATGGTTGAAAATGTCCCATTGGGTGAGGGAATGGTCGACTTTAAATCCTATTTTAAATTATTAAAGAACTATCAAATCGAAGTCCCAATTTCTATGCATTTCGAATATCCTATGGGTGGTGCCGAGCATGGAGCCAATCGTATTACAATAGACAAGCAGCTTGTTTTTGACTACATGAAAAGAGATCTTAAGAAATTAAAGCAACTCTGGGAGGAGGCCTGATTTTCCAATGGGGTCACTTGCTGATGATACAGGAATTATGGATTTAACTTTGGGTATATCAGTAAGTTTTTCATTCAAAGACTTTCTGTAAAACTTAAGGGTAATATGCGGCATGAATGGAGGTCATAAATTTGTAGTCAACAACCTGAACTTTAATATTTTCTTTACTAAAACTTATTGGTAATAATATAGAGAATCACATTTTCTGGTTAATCAATTGATTAAATTCGCGGATGCAATTTGTCAAAATGAAGAAAGTTTTATTTCTGCTACTATTTCTTATTTCCACTAAATTATATGCTCAGAACGCTTCTATTGAAGGCATTGTTTTTGATAAATCAGCTGCTTCAGCCATGGAGTTTGCCAGTGTTTCACTTCATCAATCAGCAGATTCGGTCTTACTTATGGGGCAGATGGCTGATGTATCGGGAAAATTTAAATTTGAAAAACTAAAGGTAGGAGCTTATTTTATTAAAATTCAGTTTCTTGGTTATCATACTTTCCAATCTGCACCTATAACTCTTTCTGTCAGGCAGAGTGTTAATTTGGGTCGACTGGAATTGAGTTTAAATCAGCAATTTTTGTCGGAGGTAATGGTTACCGGGCAGCAGCTTCAGAATCTAAATAAAATAGACAAGCAGGTTTATAAAGCTGACCAATTTGAATCTGCCAAAGGTGGCACCGCGATTGATGTCATTAAAAATATGCCTTCCATTGCTGTTGATGGAATGGGGGAGATATCCGTTAGGGGATCGAAAGGTTTTTTGGTTTTAATCAATGGGAAGCCTGTAAAAACAGATGCATCCACTATTCTGAGTCAGCTGCCGGCTAATTCAGTTGAAAATATTGAGTTGATTACTGCACCCTCTGCCAAATATGATCCGGATGGAAAGGGAGGTATTATCAATATTACTACAAAAAGCGGAGCGGATAACAGTACGGTGTTTATCGCAAATATACAGGGCGGATTACCTTCCGTAAGAACATATGGCAATGCTGAAAGTCAGCAAAGGTATGGTGCTGATGTAAGCTTTAACTACAAGAAAGATGCCTGGGATTTTTCTGCAAGTGCCAATTATCTTAGGAATGATCATGCCGGATACAGAGATGGAGATGTTTTCACCATTACAGGTGCCAAAAAAACAACATTTCCCTCACAAGGAGAGCGTAGTTTTGACAGGTATAATTATGGCGGACGATTTAATCTTGCCTACACTCCATCAAAGAAAGATCAGCTTTCGATTGGTTTTTTCGCAGGTCATAAATTTCAGGACCGGGTGGCAGATATCTATTATTCCAACCTGAATGCTGTAATTGGAACTGGTCAAATTGTAGGTCGTTCAAATTATTTCAATCCCAATTTGCAAAATAAACAGGGCAACTTTATGCTGGGTAATCTGGACTATAGCCATAATTTTTCAGCAAAATCCAATCTAAATTTTTCTGCTCTGTTTGAATATGCCGGATTAGAAGGGTCTACTATTAACAGAAATATTGAGATGAATCAGCTCGTTCAAAATACATTAAGTACTTACACCAATCCACTGAATGGATTTAGAACGAAGGTGGATTACCTCGTGCAAGTGGGTCAGGGTAAATTAGAGGCAGGTTATCAATATCGTTTAGACCAGCAAGATGGTCAGTTTATTTATTCCGTACAGGAACGGGGTAGGCCCGGCCTTGCGATCGTTCCTGAGTTTTCAGGGGCCGTGAAAGCTAAAAATCAAATTCATTCACTCTATACTCAATACGCAGGAAAGTCTGAGAGACTGGAATACGCCGCAGGATTGAGGCACGAATACGCCAGCCGGGATTTAAATGTGAATTCGCTAAGGAGTGATGACTACCTTTTAATGCTCAATAATCTGTTTCCCTCAGTCAATATGCTTTATAGTTTGAAGAATGAATGGAAATTTAAGGCCGGCTTGAGTAGAAGGGTTCAGCGAACCAATAATTTTGAGTTAAATCCCATTCCTGAACGGGAACATTCGGAAACATTAGAAAGAGGAGATGCAAACCTCTTGCCTGAATTTATCTATTTGGCAGAAGCAGGGTTTAGCAAAAATTTCAGTCAGGGTTCTATGTTTTCAACGATATATTACCAGGATATCCAGAATCCGATACAACGTGTGAATAGCGTTTACGCAGATACCATATTGAACCGAGTTTATACCAATGCCGACAAGGCCAGCAGGCTTGGACTTGAGCTCGGTGCGAATTTTAGTCCGGCGAAATGGTCGCAGTTATACCTTGGGACAAATATTTTCAGGAGTACTGTGAGTGGTTCAGTATTGAATTATACCAATTACCTTGAAAACTCTGATTGGGTAATTTCTATAAATGCGAATGCAAATTTTAATCTGAGATCAGGTTTTAGTGTTCAGGGCAATTTAAATTATTTGTCGGCTAGACCCACAGTTCAAGGAAGGGATTCAGAGTTTTTATCTCCAAATAGTTCTTTAAAGAAGACCTTTTTGAAGGGCAGAATGGCGGTTCTGCTTCAATGGCAGAATATGGATCTAGGCTTACTCAAAAGTAACGAGCAACGGATAAGTACGTGGGCCCCTGATTTCTATACTACCACAAACTATATTTACGAGGTAGATGTGTTGATGCTTAACCTGAGTTATAACCTCAACAAGCTTGCTAAGAAACTGAAATTGCCCGGAAGTGAGTTTGGTGAGAAAGAATTTTAATTAATAGATAGTGTAATTCTTACACTATCTATTTGTGGGTTTATAGAGTTTAACGTCAGGCCTAATCCATTAACATCTGCCGGATGGTAAACAATTCTCTTGATTTAGGATCGACACTAATCCTGACCGAGGCCAAATCTGCATCTCCAAAAACCTGCATTCTGGTAAAATTGAGAATGGTTGAACGTTTATCAGACTGTAACAAAGGTTTATCTACGATGAAGCGGTGAGAATCGCCGTTAATCCATAGTACAGGTTTACCGTATTGTATACTAAGTGCCGAAAGTTTATCGCATATCCCTTTAAATACCGGAACGATTTTACCTCCATAAAACATATCTGCCTGGGTAAAGAACACTAAACCATTTGTAGCTGCTGCCCTCCGGAAAATTTCGTCGAGCCAGGCCAGGTTGGCTTGTTCACGTTCCAGGAATTCGGTATTGTCTTTTCCTTTGAAATTATTGCTGCTACCTACTAAATGTATGGTGGCAAATTGTATGCCCCCATGTTCCCAGGCTACATTTTCAACATATTTTGTAAATTGAGGATTGCTGCTCTGGGTGCTGAGTGTTATTTTTTTTTGTCCCAAACTTTTTGGCTCTTTAAAAAACATTTTTCGCAATAAGTCTAACCTTTCCAGTGGATCATATTTTCCGGCCGCCTCCCGGTTGCAATCGGTCCATTCATTATCTCCCGGAGTATAGATTAAGGGTTCGGAAAAGCTTTCAAAATAGTTGAAGATCTTATTGAAATATTCGTCTGAACATGGGGTTGAACCGGATTTAAAATCTCCAACATGAACACTGAAGGCAGGTTTTTCCTTGTTGACTTGTCGGATGAGGTCCTCGAAACGGGCATAATCATCCGGAAGTTTGTAGGGCATATCACCGAAAGCTATAAAATCAAATTTTTTATTTTGTGCGGATGCATTTACTCCTAAAATAAAGAGCAAAAGGAAAAGGCTGAATATTCTCACGGTTTGGGATTTTGTACCAATAAATTTAATCAGTTTTTGGCGGACACCATAAATAAAAGGAGAATTGGGGTTCGAATATCACGAATGGCTGGTAAATTTTTATTCTTCGACCCTGATCGGCAATGATAATTTTTGCTTAAGATTAGTTCCCGCATTTTTGTCAAGCAATTTTATCATTTGAGGATGGATATGTTTTGGGAAGGAGATGTTAAATTCATTGATTGATATGTATACTTTGCGTGAGGTGTATTCCCCTTTTTCATCGATCCAATCATACTGTAGGTTGCAGGAGCTTCTCGCTCTTGCGAGATTGACAATAATTAGTGGAGGGCGGCCGCCGCTTGAAACGAAATAAAAAAAGTTAAATAAACCGTTTAACTCATCTGCTCAATTTTTGTCCCGAGCGTATTGATTATTGAAAGGCACTCAGTAAACCAGTCCGATTCCAGCCAAAGATGAAACCTTATTCACGATTTATACTCAGCTAGGACGCTGAAATCTCCTGTTCTTTCCAAAATTCTTAAAAAACGATAAAATATCTTATGAGAGGTATCGACACCTGTTTAATAATAAACCTAAGATCGGTATAAGGAAGATAAAAATACCCTTTTAATGAATCGCATGATGCTCCGGATAGGTATGATTTGTTTTTTGAAAGCAATACCTGTGTTCTATAGCTCAGTTCAGTCCTTTCCTCCGGAGTATTTCCGGCAAGAAATTATGCTTTATCTCAGATGATCCATTGCCGGAAGATACCTCCTGCGGCAAGGTTTAGTTTACCCCTTGCTGTTTTTCATCGGGAGGGGCAGTCTGTTAATAGAGGCACAGGCTCTGTAAAACAAACCCGGGTGGCAGACCTATCTTTTTTGCATTACTGAATCTTAGAATGATGATTCAATTTCCAGCAAAAAAATAGGGCAGAACACGGGGCCGGAATTAGCTGGGAGCGACAGACCCTGCTTTCCAAAAGCTTAGAAAAATAATTAGGCACTGTCAAGATCTTATACCAATCTCTCGTAAGGGAATAATTTTAACCAGACAAATTGATTGAAATACAAGAGCCTGCAAATATTTTGCAGGCTCTTGTCAAGTTTTGAGTGCTTAGCTCAACATCTCAGTAAATCAATGGGCATCATAGATAATTACCTTATCAAAGCACACCCTAAATTCATCTAAAAATGCTTTGTGAACCGGATGAACCTGATACTGATCATGGCCCGCCATATCTTCAAATAAAAGGAATAAGCTAAATGTGTAAGTTGTATCTACCACAGCCCGCTCAATAGGAGCAGGCGTACCAATATGAAGCATTTTGACGGCTTCAATAGATTGTAAGGTATCCAGACTTTTCCGGAACGCTATTTTCTGTTTTTCTGTGGTTTCAGGCTTAAGCCAAAATAAAACGTGGTGTGCAATCATATTTTTTTTCTTCAAAGATAATCAATCAAGCCTGGTACCATTCAGTATTTCCTTAAGTTCATGAATAAAAGAAACAATTCCTGAATGAGGTAAAGCCGCAAACAAGAATGGTTCTGATGATATTAAAAACTCAAGGTTGCCATAACCGGAAAGTGGTCGGAGGGGAACTTGCCGAAATATGTATCAGTAAGAATTCCCCATCTGCGGGCGCTAAACTCTTTGGAGGTGAAGATGTGGTCAATGACCGATTTATCTTTAGGCGCTTTAAACCCATTTCCGGAGGAATTTAGTTCATAAGGATATTTTACATCATGATATGAATCTTTGAGGATTCCTGATTTGGCAAGGCTTTGGTACCATTCACTATCGCGGCCGCCATTCAAGTCGCCGGTCAAAATCACTGCCTCACCTCGGGCAATTTCTTTTACTTTTTGAATCATCAGCTTTGCACTTTCTTTCCGGGCAATGACCCCCTGATGGTCAAAATGGACATTGAAGAAAAAGAATTTTTTACCGCTCTCCTTATCTTCAAAGTAAGCCCATGAGCAGATGCGATTGCAACAGGTCGCATCCCAGCCTAAACCGGGTTTATCAGGAGTTTGAGACAACCAAAAATCACCGCTTTTCAAAAGCCTGAATTTATCCTTCTTATAAAAGATGGCAGCATGTTCACCCCCATCTTTACCATCGTTACGACCAATACCATAACGTGATAAATAAGGTAAGGCGGTGCCGATATCGTCCAGCTGATTTTTTAGGGCTTCCTGAACACCAAATAGATCAAAGTCGTGAAAGCGAATCAGACTGGATACCACCGGAGCCCGATTGACCCATAGGTTACCGGTATCCCCGGGGTTGTCGTACCGGATATTAAATGTGGCTACATTGATCGTCTGAGCGAAAAGCCGGATGGATTGAGCACATAATAAGATTAAAAGGAATGTTAGTGATTTCATTATTCTTACATCAAGTATTGTTATCCCGGATTGAGATTACCCAGAAATTATACAGTTTCATTAGGATCTGTTTGATTCTCCCATTCAAAATGAGGTCCGCATGTTCAATTCCTACTCATCAGTTTCCTTACTTCCGCTACCTCTTTTTCGCTTACCGGTCCTGATTTGTTTCCAAAACTTCTTCTGACATAAGTCAGAATTTCTGAAATTTCCAGATCCGTTAGGAAGGATGCATGTGCCGGCATCGTATCGTTATAATTTTGACCCTTTACCTGGATGGCACCCGTCAATCCATTTAGAACTACATTAATGAGTACCGTTTTATCGCTGTTCACCCACTCCGAACCTGCCAGTGGAGGGAAGCGGCTTCCGTCGCCGTTCCCATCGCTTTGATGGCAATTTCTGCAGTAAATATTATATAAAAGCTCGGCATGTACCGGTTTGCCTTTACGGTCAAGATTATCAGCCATTTCATCCGGAGTTTTAAGATGCAGCATCGCTTTACGTTTTTCCATTTCAGCCAGCTCTTTGTTTCCAAACGATTTTTTGTCGCCCTTGTACATGATTCTCCAAATCTTCCCTTTCTGCGTTTCCCCTACATATAAAGAGCCATCCGGTCCTTCTGCCAGCCCCATTGGTCTGTAAGTAGCATCATTGGCTACTGCAAGAGTATCTTTGCCAGCAAAGCCATCAGCAAATACTTCCCATGGTCCGGTTACAAGTCCGTTTTTCATGGGTACAAACACCACAACATTTCCTACCTGAGGGTAGGGGATACGGTTAGTTGAGCCATGTAATGAAATAAATGCTCCTTCTTTGTAACGGGCAGGAAACTGGTTGCCTTTATAGAAGAGGATATCATTTGGAGCAAAATGCCCCGGGAAACCCAGAAGTGGTTTTGGAAGTTTTGCCCCATCCCCTTCTTTTATTCCATCACCGCCATACTCCGGACTCAGAATTTTCTTTTCTACCATCTGGTCATAATAGTAATAAGGAAATCCGCCATCAAAACCTTCTGTTACTTTAAAAAGTTCATCAGAAGGGAGCATGGCACTTTTCCATGGGCTATAATATTCAGGCCAGAGTAAGCGCAGATCATCCCGGCCATGATGTAAGGCATATAGCGCATCCGTTTTTTTATTCCAGGTCATCCCGACAATACTCCGCATTCCGGTTGCATAGCGTGTTCCATCGCTTTGTTTTTGCTGAAGTTTATTTTCATCAAACTTCCAGATTCCACCATGGTCAACGAGGTAAGGACAGGGGTTCATTCCCGGAGATCCCGGTTTCCTGTTCTCCAATTGGCAAGAGTTGGTTCCCATTCCCCAAGACACAAACATACTGCCCTTCCCATCAAATGCCAGTGCTTTTGCCATATGCTCATGGTAGGGAAGCGTATCAATCACCATTGTATCCATTTTACTGTCGGGTACCAGCTGTCCATCCTTGAGTTTATTGCGAAAAACTATTAACTCAGAGCTGAAGTAGAGGTAGCCATTATGAATTTGCATGGCCGTACCCCGGTTACGGTTCTCATACTTACCCCAGATCCTTACACTATCGGCCTTTCCATCCACATTCAAATCTCTAAGTGCTGCATTCCCATAACCATCAATAGTAGGTGATCTGAGTTTGACATATACATCTCCATTTTTATTAACTGCTATATGCCTGGCTCCGACATAGTTCCCTTTGAGTTGATTGTTTGGCCGACTTAATTGTTTACTGTTTAGAGCACCTTGAACTTCCACAGCTGGGGTTTGAGGGGTATTGGATTTTGCCAGCTGACTTATCTGAAGGGCAACAATATCGCCACCCCCCAGGCTATCAATTACCACCAATGCCTCAAAACCACCCGGCAGTATCAATCCGCCATTATCTTGATCAGATGCTGGTAATTTATCGACTTCCGGCCGGCAACTGACCAAGATGAAAGCGTTGAGGATGATGAAAATAAATCGGGTGTATAGTATCTCACGGAGGGTATGTTTTTTCATGAAATCAAAATAATCCTTTATTTCGAATATTGAAAAAGAAAACAGAAAGGTTACATGGAGAAGAATAAGTTAATTGAGTAAATTAGCAAACCGATAGCTATCTGGTTAGGAAATGGGGAACCGATAATTTGGCATTATTCATTTAACTATGTGATTGAACATACGGTTTCCAAAGTAAGTGTTCAAAGTGATTCTAACTGATGTCCAATTGAACATGCTTCCCTGCTATATCAACCAGCGACTTCATTTTACCCAAATAAACTCCTATTATTATAAAAAATAATTCAGGTGAAAAGTTTATTTTCAGAAGAAAACATCTCCCGCCGAAGGCTGAAAGCCATTTTCGGTGGTTCCATAGGAAACCTGGTGGAATGGTACGATTGGTACGCCTATTCTGCTTTTGCTTTGTATTTCTCGGCTTCCTTTTTTCCGGAAGGAAATAAAACTGCCCAACTCCTGAATACTGCCGGTATATTTGCTTTAGGCTTTTTGATGCGGCCCGTTGGTGGTTGGCTTTTTGGTCGGATTGCGGATAAATTTGGCCGAAAACAAAGCATGACCCTTTCGGTGCTACTCATGTCATTCGGCTCGATGCTTATCGCGTTTATCCCAACCTATCAATCCATTGGTATAATTGCTCCTGTCATGCTTTTAGTAGCGAGGCTCCTTCAGGGACTGAGTGTGGGGGGTGAATATGGGGTTTCGGCAACCTATCTCAGTGAGATGGCTACCCAAAACAGGCGGGGATTTTATTCCAGTTTTCAATATGTAACTTTAATTGGAGGTCAGCTGCTTGCTCTTGGAATCCAGCTTCTCCTTCAAACATGGCTGAGTGATGAACAGCTTCATGACTGGGCCTGGCGTATTCCATTTGTAATCGGGGCCATCCTTTCACTGGTTGCACTTTATTTAAGAAGTACACTCTATGAAACTAAGGCATTTGAAGCCCAAAAGAATAAAGCCGATGAACGTAAGGGTACAATCAGAGAATTATTAAAACATCCCAAAGCCTTGCTCACTGTTATTGGTCTTACCCTGGGTGGCACACTGGCTTTTTATACGTACACCACTTACATGCAAAAATTCCTGGTGAATACGGTGAATTTGAGTAAAGCTGAATCGACACAAATCTCCTTCATCAGCATGCTGATATTTGCGCTGATTCAACCGCTATTTGGCGCTTGGTCAGACCGGATAGGACGTCGTCCCCTACTTATCGCTTTTGGAGTTTTGGGTACGGTTTGTACAGTTCCCTTGCTCAGTACCCTGAGCCAAACCACCTCAGCCTATACTGCTTTTTTTCTGTTGCTGGCAGGGCTCGTTATCGTAAGTGCTTACACTAGTATAAACGCCATTGTGAAAGCAGAGCTATTTCCGGCGGAGGTACGGGCATTAGGTGTGGGTTTACCCTATGCCCTTACCGTAGCAGTCTTTGGCGGTACGGCAGAATATGTTGCACTTTGGTTAAAAAAATCCGGTTATGAGCACTATTTTTACTGGTATATTACCGGCTGTATCTTCTTGTCTTTATTGGTTTATGTGGTGATGAGGGAAACCAAGGTGAACTCGATGCTGGAGAGAGATTAATTGGCCCCCTCCCCATAATTACCCTGCAGGATACCAGCATCTTCATCCGTTCTGTAGTTCTTGTATGATCTCGCCGCCAAGTTTTTTGAATGTACCCTTATCGTGTAAATAATCTCATTGGACGATGTAAAACTTAAAACTTAGAACCTTCAATTACAACTAAAATAGTAGCATTGCGAAAAATAATTGCAGATTGTTTATTTATTTTTAATGGTATATCCCATCACCACCCCCACATCCGCCTCCGCCCAATCCAAGTCTAACAAATCCTTTGTGTACAGCCATTGATATTCAGCGTGTTCTTTTAAAGCTAAGTCTCCACCACTTTGCCGACAGATAAATGGGATCAGCCCAATCAGTTTATCGGGGTATTGATAATCATTCGGACTTAAGCTTCCGATAATTTCAATCTCCATATTCAGCTCCTCTTTAATCTCCCGGATCAGGCATTCTTCGGCTGTTTCGTTTTCTTCGATCTTGCCGCCGGGAAATTCCCATTTTAAAGGAAGAGGCATGGTAGCACTGCGCCGGGTTACAAGGACCTGCTTCTGATTGTTAACGATGATGGCACAGCTTACTTTTATCATTCAATTATAATGGATAATTGACACCAGACAGCTTTCGGGTGAAAAACAATTTTTCATCAATTTTTATTATCAATCACGTGTTTACAGGGAAATTGAAAGTGGGAATAATAATGATATTCTTAACTCATAATTTTTCTCTTTTTTTTGTTGTTTTCATTTGTGCTCAAGCTTCCCTACGGGAGGTTCCTGCAGCCCGCCCGGATGAACCCGTTCGGACGGGCACAAAAGAAACATGCCGAGGAGGAACGACGAGACCATAAGTACCTTAAAAAACAATATACAAAAATGAATAAATGCCGCCGCTATCCCGAAGCTTCGGGAAGGAAAAAATCGTCAACGGAGATTTTGTGCTCAGGCCAAAGCTTATGAACAGTCCTATCAGTAAAGGTAAAACACTGCAGATTGTAAGTCAGTGATTTTGGTGAATTGAAACTATACTAAAAGAGAGGCAAAATCCGAATATTTGTGCTTTCCGCTTGCGCCTTTCACCTTTCCTCTTGAAAATTCATTTCTTCTGAACCACCCTTAAAACTTAAAACTTATAACCTAAAACTTACTACTTAACCTCATAAGCAACAACCGTGTTTCTCCAGAAAGTAGGTACATACACAGTTTTACTTTCCGGATTAAAGCCGATGTCAGCAGTATTTCTTTTCTCTGCCCGGGTGTCCATCAGTAAATGTTTGGTGCCATCTGCTTTAATATACCATAGGGCTCCTTCCCAGCAGGAAACAATGAATTCATTATTCTGAACATGTTCAATACCATCTGTTCCGCCTTCCATGCCGTCCACAATCAGGGTTAAGGTCTTATCTGCATTCATTTTGTATAAACCGCCATCATCTAACAGATAAATTTCATTATCATGAGCAAGTACTCCGTTAGGTCTTTTTAGATTTTCTATGACGAGTTCCGGCTTGTCGTTCTCAACTTTATACAATTTTTTGCTCAACATTTCAGTAACATAAACTACTCCATTGGGATCGATGCTGATGTCATTTAAGCCAGTTGCACCTTCAATCGGAATTGATTTTTCAATCTTACCACCCGCAATATCAATCACCACAATATTCCCTAGATCGGCTACGTATAATTTACCATTAAAAATGCCCATACCTTTTGGTCCATGCAAGCCACTTACCCATTCGGCTGCGATGACCTTTCCATCTAAACCTACTTTACCAATGGAGCCTTTTCCATCAGCTTCCCAGGGATTGGTACCGTCAATATTACTCACATACAATACCTGATTGACTTTATCAAAAAGAACTGATTCAGGAACTTTTAATGAACTGTCACTTTCCCATTTAAGCACAAGTGCCGCTGAATGTGTTGAGTCTGCCTCGGTAGTTGATCTTTTATCACTTGAGCCTGAACAGGCAGCAAGGAAAAGTATTCCTAAAAAAAGAATTGATTTCATAGCATTTTGTGTTGATTAAGAACTAAAGATACAAAACAGAATATTTGTTGACAAATCAGCAGTAGTTTAGTGCTTGAAATTGTCTCTGTCTTGTTTATCCGGTTATTAATCGACATATTTATAGTGAACCTGAGCATTTATAAACCCGACCTGTTATGCTCAATTATATACCGGAACGGTTATTTTTAAAAAATGAAGTACAAAATCATAAGTCTGGTCTTCCTGCTTATCTTATTCTATGGTTCAGTTTCAAAGGCTCAGGGTCCTGTGATTAGTTCCTTTTCTCCTAAATCCGGTCCGCCGGGAACGCTGATCACTATCCTTGGTTCCGGACTTGATAAAGCCACTTCAGTCTCCATAGCCGGCAAACCCGGGTTAATTATTTCTGCTGCAGCAGGCTCTCTAACTGCTTTTGTAATGCCGGGTGCGCTGAGTGGACCTGTTTCTATTAGTGCCGAATCAGGGACAGCAACCAGTTCGGATAGCTATGGTACAAGCACCCCGATTTTTCCAAATGCTCAGCAGGGGGATAAACTGTTCGGGACTGGTCATGCCGGTCCACCCGAATCGGGAAGATCAGTAGCCATTAGTGCTGACGGAAATACAGTAGTTATTGGGGCTCCTTATGATAATACCCAGCAAGGCGCAGTTTGGGTTTTCGTGCGGAACGGAAGTAGTTGGGTTCAGCAGGGTCCTAAACTTGTGGGCAGTGGCAATGTTGGTCGGGCACAGCAGGGTAAGGCTGTAGCAATTAGTGCCGATGGAAACACAATTATCAGCGGTGGATATCTTGATAATGGAGGCATAGGTGCCGCCTGGATTTTTACCCGAAATAATAATATCTGGACTCAGCAAGGCGAAAAATTGGTTGGTACCGGGTACGACGATTTTATTTTTCCTGTTAATATGGGTTTTTCGGTTGGGATGAGCGCTGATGGGAATACCATAATTATGGGCGGACCTTATGATACCCATCCCAGGGGGGCGGCCTGGATCTTCAGCCGCACAGATAATATTTGGACGCAGAAAGGGGAGAAATTATTTGATGAAAACAGTCCCACCGGAGGCCAGGGTATTTCTGTAGGAATTAGTGCTGATGGTAATACCGCAATTGTTGGCGCACCTCTTGATAATAATCAACAGGGAGCGGCCTTCCTTTACTTCAAAAATGGAACAGAATGGGACAGGCAAGGGAAAAAGCTTGATGTTGCTTCTTATCCCGGTACCAAATGGCAGGGCATATCTGTAGCTTTGAATGCGGATGGGAGT
>VGGW01000065.1 GCA_016868395.1 Bacteroidota bacterium
GTGCTTTGAGTCCGCTCAGGAGCGCATACGATATCAATTATTATCATCTGAATATCCATCTTGATATTGAAAAGAAAAGAATCAGGGGATCAAATCTGTTCAGCTTTACCGCCGTTCAAGATCTTCAGGAAGTGCAGTTCGACCTTTTTGAAAATCTAAACATCGATAAAATAATTTATAAGGAAAATGAGATCCCATTTAGAAGAGAATTCAATGCAGTATTTATACAATTTCCCAACCTCATAAAAAATGGAAGTAAGGAAGAGTTTAGGGTTTATTATCATGGTAATCCAAGCATAGCAGTCAATCCTCCCTGGGATGGAGGTTTTACATTTTCTTCGGATAAAAATGGCAAACCATGGGTTGGTGTGTCTTGTCAGGGATTTGGAGCAAGTTCTTGGTGGCCCAATAAGGACCATCAGTCGGATGAAGTGGATAGTATGCTGATCAGCATTTCAGTGCCCAAAGGACTAATGAATGTAAGTAATGGAAGATTACGATCTGTCAAAGATTTGGAGAATGGTTATACCCAATACAATTGGTTTGTATCGTATCCCATCAACAATTATAATGTAACCCTAAATGTTGCCGATTATGTCCACTTTGAAGATCACTATCAGGGAGAAAACGGAATTTTAACCTTGGATTATTATGTTCTGAGGGAAAATCTGGATAAAGCCAAAAAGCAATTTGAAGACAATGTTAAGCCCATGTTTTCCGTCTTTGAGCATTGGTTTGGCCCCTACCCCTTTTACCGGGATGGATATAAATTAATTGAAACCCCTTATTTAGGGATGGAACATCAATCTGCTGTGGCTTATGGGAATAAATATCAGAATGGTTACCGGGGAAAGGATCTTTCAGGAACCGGACTTGGACTGAAATGGGATTATATCATCATTCATGAAACCGGACATGAATGGTTTGGAAATAACATTACTGCAAAGGATGTTGCTGATATGTGGATTCATGAAGCTTTTACCATGTATTCGGAAGCTTTATATGTAGAGAGCAAAGATGGTAAAGCCGCAGGATCAAAGTACATTTCAGGAATCAGATCAAATATTATGAACAATAAACCAATTATTGGAGTTTATCATGTTAATCAGGAAGGATCAGGCGACATGTATTATAAAGGTGCAAACTTGATCCATATGACGCGGGTACTCCTGAATGATGACAAAAAATGGCGCGAACTATTGAGGGGTATAAATCTGGAATTTGGCCTTAAAACTACCAATACAGAGGATATTGTAAATTATATCAACAAGATGACCAGAATGGATCTGAGTAAAATGTATGATCAATATTTACGGTATGCACAAATTCCGATTCTTGAGTACCAAAAGGTAGGAAGTCAGGTTTCCTATCGTTGGCTGTCAGACGTATCCGATTTTGATATGCCAATCCGGATTAAGAGAGGCAATAATTGGGTATGGATTAAACCCACAAATGAGTGGAAGAAGATTAAAATGAGTTCTGAATTTAACCCTGATACTTTAAATTTCTATTTTAAGCTTAAACAAGTTGAACCGGGAATCAGCTCTTCGGAATAAAATAATTTAAATCCATGCAACTTTAATTATCGGGATGCGTCTAATCAATATAAATTAAACGTAAAAGATCGGATCAATTTCCGGTGAAACCTTAAAAATACTATCAAAGATGAAGCAATTCTCAAAAATTCTGGCCTTAGGCTTATTCATTGGCCTGGGATCAGTTCAAGTACAATCCAATACAACAACTGAACTTGTAAATCGTAAATTACTCAGGACAGTTGATGAACGTCAGGTATCAGGATTCTCCGCAGTAAGTGTTTCAGGAAGACACCGGGTGTACATTAAAATGGGTAACTCAGAAAGTTTACGGTTAGAGGGGGATTCCGATGCGATCAATGAAATTGAAGCAAAAGTGGAAAATGGAGTTTTAAAAATCCGAAACAAAAAACAACTCAATAACCTTAGCTGGAATAATACCGAAAAGGTGAATATATACATTGAAGCCAAAAGCCTTAATGGCTTAGTGCTTAGTGGATCAGGTAATTTGGAGGTGAAGGGCAAACTGAAAGCAGAAAATCTGAATAATACCCTCAGTGGTTCAGGAAGCATAATAGTGAATATAGATGTAGAAAATTATAATGCAGTGATCAGTGGTTCAGGTCAAATAACTACTCAAGGAGCTGCAAAAAATGCAAAAATCACCGTCGCAGAATTAGGTGATTTTGATGGGAGAAATTTGAAAACTTCAAATACTAGTGCTAAAGTTAGCGGGTCAGGAAATATTTCAATTATTTCTGAAAAGGAATTAGACGCGGTGATGAGCGGTTCAGGAGATATCAGGTATGGTGGCAATGCTAATGTAAACAGTACCAAAAGTGGCTCAGGAAGGATCTCAAAAAACTTTTAAGCCCAAGAAGGATCTATTCCCTGCTGTATTAAACTCATATAAAAAGGGTTGCTACCATAAGATAAAGCAACCCTTTTTTTGTCTTTTACCCTAAACTCCCAGCAATAGCCTTGCCGGGTCTTCTAACAACTGTTTTACTCTGACCAGGAATCCCACCGACTCGCGCCCGTCGATGATCCTGTGATCATAAGATAATGCAACATACATGATCGGCCTGATGACGACCTGACCATTCAATGCTACCGGTCTTTCAACAATATTGTGCATACCTAAAATTGCTGATTGCGGCGCATTGATGATTGGGGTTGAAAGCATAGATCCAAAGACCCCACCATTAGTGATGGTGAATGTTCCTCCGGTCATCTCTTCGATTGTTAATTTATTATCTCTAGCCTTTCCTGCTAATTCTACTACGGTAGCTTCAATTTCGGCAGGAGTTTTTGACTCTGCATTTCGAATTACCGGAACGACCAAACCTTTAGGAGCCGAAACTGCTATGGAAATGTCAGCAAAATCACTATAGACGACTTCCTCTCCCTCAATACGGGCATTTATTGCCGGAAAATCTTTTAATGCTTCACAAACAGCTTTGGTGAAGAAAGACATAAAGCCCAGGCCCACTCCGTGTTTTTCTTTGAATTTATCCTTATACTTAGCCCGCAAGTCCATAATTGGTTGCATATCAACTTCATTAAAAGTTGTTAGCATGGCTGTTTCATTTTTTACGGCAACCAATCTTCTGGCGACTGTTTTCCTCAGTGAAGACATTTTTTCACGCTTTTCCTCTCTGGATTCTGCAACAGCTATTCCTTTGGAAGTAGCTTCCGAGGGCTTTGAAACTGTGTTTTCTGCTTTGTTAGAAGGTACTGCCTTCATTGCATCCTCTTTAGTGAGTCTTCCTCCAACACCACTTCCGCTTACATCAGCCGGATTTATTCCTTTTTCCGCTAATATTTTTGCTGCCGAAGGGGATGGAGCGCCTGAAGCATAGGTGCTTGCTTTGGCATCTTCAACTTTTGCAAGGGGGCTTTGTGCCTCCGTTTTAGGGGCAGCCGGTGCAGGGGATTTACCTGCCGGCGGATTAGCACCTGTTTCGATGCTGCATACTGCCGCTCCAATTTCAAGGGTATCACCCTCTTTGGCCATGGTTTTTAAAGTTCCTGCTTTTTCTGCGGTCAATTCAAAAGTAGCCTTATCAGATTCTAACTCCGCAATGATTTCATCCATTTCGACATAATCGCCATCCTTCTTAATCCATTGGGACAAGGTAACTTCAGAAATAGATTCCCCTACCGGAGGAACTTTGATCACTAAACTCATAATGGTTATTTATTAATACTATTAGTCAATATCAACAAATTTTTTGTTGCTTTTTCTACACGCTTTTTCACCTCAGAACCTGCTTCTTTAGCTTCAAATGCAGAGGCAATAATAAGTAATTGTTGGGCAATATGTTGCTTGGCATAACCTGTAGCAGTGCTACTGCTTTCTTTGCGTGATACCAAATCGAAATTAATGTTTGAATTACGGAATTTTCTTGAAATATACGGCCATGGCCCCATATTTTCAGGCTCTTCCTGAACCCAAACATGCTCAGTCGCATATTTGTATTTCTTTCTGACTGCTTCAATTTGATCAAAGGGAAGAGGATACAGTTGCTCCAAACGAACAATTGCAGTATCTTTAACAGCATCCCTCTGTTGCTTTTCAAGCAAATCATAATAAACTTTTCCACTACAAAATAATACGCGACTGACATCAGACGGCTTTACATAATAATCATCGATTAATTCTCTGAAGCGACCATCTGTGAATTCTTCCAGCTTACTGACACAGTTCGGACTTCTCAACAGGCTTTTTGGAGTAAATACCACCAAAGGTTTACGGAAATTACGTTTTAATTGCCTCCGTAGAACATGGAAGAAGTTAGCAGGAGTAGTACAATTAACCACCTGGATATTTTCATCTGCACAGGCTTCAAGGAAGCGCTCAATTCTGGCAGAAGAATGCTCCGGCCCCTGACCCTCAAAGCCATGAGGAAGAAGCATTACCAGGCCATTTGATCGTTGCCATTTAGTTTCGGCACTGGTAATAAATTGATCAATGACAATCTGAGCACCATTTATAAAATCACCAAACTGAGCTTCCCAGATCGTGAGCGCCATCGGATTGGCTAAGGCATAACCGTATTCAAAACCCAAAACGCCATATTCAGATAGGTGTGAATTGTAAATTTCAAATTTTGCAGTACCCTGATTTAACATGGCTAATGGAATGTATTCTTCTTTAGAATCCTCAAGCGTAATGACTGCATGTCTGTGGGAAAAGGTACCCCGCTCGACATCCTGTCCACTTACACGTACTCTGAATCCTTCTTGCAACAGTGTTCCATAAGCCATCAGCTCACCCATTGCCCAATCGAAAACTTTGGTTTCTGCCATTTTTCTGCGCTCTTCAAAAAGTTTTTCAATCTTCTTGAAAAACTTCTTATCCCCGGGCAAACTACTAATTTCTTTTGCAATGGAAATCATATTTTTGGCCGGAACAGCGGTATCAACCGGAATGGCTAAAGCACCCGGTTTTGCCAGTTGCAAGCCCGTCCATGAGCCCCCGAAAATTTGATGAACAGCCGAGTAAGTTTGGTCTTCCTTTGCCTCATTTAACCTCTCCTGAAGCAATGAGCGGAAACTTTTTTCCATCTCCCTGGCCAAATTGGCATCAACACTTCCCTGATCTAATAATTTCTGATTATAAATTTCACGGGGGTTGGGATGTTTCTCAATCGCTTTGTATAATAATGGCTGAGTGAATTTAGGCTCATCAGCTTCATTGTGACCATATCGACGGTAACATAAAATATCTATAAATACATCATTGTGGTATTTCTGACGATATTCAACAGCCATGTTAATGGCATATACAATAGCTTCCACATCATCCCCATTCACATGAAACACAGGCGATAAGGTAACTTTTGCCAAATCTGTGCAATAGGTTGAGGACCTTGCGTCTATAAAATTGGTGGTAAAGCCAACTTGATTATTAATAACTAAATGAATACTTCCACCCGTTTTATAACCATCAAGTTTTGCCATCTGTATCACTTCATAGGTTATACCTTGTCCGGCAAGCGAAGCATCCCCGTGAATAAGAATTGGAGCAATACGCTTATAATCTCCTTCATATTTGAAATCAATTTTTGAGCGAACCATTCCCTGCACGACAGAATCAACGGTTTCAAGATGGGATGGATTTGGGCATAAACTCAAATGCACCCTTTTTCCAAGACCGGTATCAACATCCGTCGAGTATCCCATGTGATATTTAACGTCACCACCATAAGGCATATTCTCGTCAAAACCTTTACCTTCAAACTCAGAGAATATATCCTTGTAAGTTTTCTGCATGATGTTAGCCAGTACATTCAATCTCCCCCGATGTGCCATTCCAATCACAAACTCATCAATGCCAAGCTCTGCACCCTTACCAATCACAAAATCCAATGCCGGAATAACAGTTTCTGCACCTTCAAGTGAAAATCGTTTCTGACCGAGGAACTTGGTTCCAAGAAAATTCTCAAAAACAACAGCCTCATTCAATTTTTTCAAAATCCCTTTCTTGGTTTCAATGCTGAAATTCGGCGTATTACGCTCAGATTCCATCCTATGTTCGAACCATTTCAGTTTTTCCGGATTTCTAAGGTATTTGTATTCAACACCTATTGATTGACAATAAGTTTGCTCCACTAAAGCCAAAATATCCTTCAACTTTGCAGGACCAATACCCACCTCAACCCCTGCATTGAAAACAGTTTCAAGATCACTATCCTCCAATCCAAAGGTCGAAAGTTCCTTGCCGGGAAAATAAGATCTTCGCTCCTGAACAGGATTAGTTTTGGTAAATAAATGTCCCCGTTGTCTATACCCATTGATAAGATTTAGTACTTTAATCTCCTTTAAAAAATGATCAGGAGTTTCAGTACTCACGACCCCTGCTTCTGAACCACGACCAAAATCAAACCCTTCAAAAAATTTTTGCCAGCCGAACTCTACAGAGGTAGGATCTTCTTTGTAAAGCTGATAAAGAGAGTCGATGTAGGCAGAATTAGCGTTATTGAGATAAGATAAGTTTTTCATTTAAAGAAGAAAGAATTTCCGATACAAAAATAAGATTTTAAGCAATTAATGGCGTAAATGAGTGCGCACAATTGAAATTAAGATGGCTCAATCGGGTACATTTCATTCACGCCGGAAAATTAAGAAAAAATGTTTAAGAAAACTCGCTAAATATGCTTTAAAAGCCATTAAACAAGATTTTTTTTATCCTTTAGCTTTTCAACCACAAATTCAGGTGCATATTGAGGTGCATTCAGATAGTTTATCAGTTGATATTCAGATTGTTCAGCTGATGAGAGTTTCCAAGGTTGATGAACTAGGGAACCTTGCACTTTTGAAAGTTCAGGAATCCAAATCCTTACATACTCCCCATCCGGATCGTAATCCATGGCTTGTTTGAGTACGTTAAAATAACGGTATTCTCTTGGATCATTGCCAACCCCTGCGATGTAAGCCCAGTTTCCCCAATTATTGGCAGGACAGTAGTCTATAAGTTTCTCTTCGAAATAAGAAGCTCCCCACAACCAATTCACCTTCAAATCTTTAACCAAAAAACTTGCTGCGTTTTGGCGCCCCCGATTGCTCATAAATCCGGTAGAATTCAGTTCACGCATGTTCGCATCAATGAATGGTATGCCGGTTTCTGCATTTTTCCATCGCTCAAAAAGCTCATGCTGATTTTCATTTTCTTCAGGTGCAACTCCTTTAAACCCGGTTTTCTGAAAAAATTTATTTCCATATTTTTTGAACATAAAACGAAAATAATCTCGCCATAAAAGCTCGAGAAACAAACTGTAAGTAGAGTCGCTTGACCCATGAATCTGATCATACTTTTGTATCTCCCAGAAAATCTCCCTTGGAGAAAGACAGCCCAAAGTAATCCAGGCGGAGAACTTGGAAGAATAATCGGGCCCAATCAGTCCGTTACGAGTTTGCTTATAACATTTAACCGCATGTGTTCCCCAAAAATAATCCTGCATGCGCTTCAATGCTTCAGTTTCTCCACCCTTAAATTTCATTACCGACCTGAAATCTTCCGGTACATTTTCATTGAAACCTAATTCAGATAATTCCGGAAGGGGACTGCTTTCTAAATTATCCGGAAAATTCATCACTTCCGGAGTTTCATGACAAGCTCTCACCGAAGCATCCCGTTCAACTTTTTTACGAAAATTTGTAAAAACATCCGGAATGCTATTGATTGGAAAAGGCAGATCCTCCTTATGATATAAAGTATGGCCAATAAAATGCCTGAGATTGATTTTTAACTTCCATAAGGCTGTTTCAACATCAGCCGAAACCCGTGTTTCTTCTGAGGCTACTTCCCGGTGATGATAAACTTCATTAACTTGGTATTTTGACACCAGTTCTGGCAAGATGACTTCGGGTTTGCCAATCTTGATGATGAGTTCACCACCTGCTTTCCTGAAGGAGTTTTGAAGATCTGCTACACTTTCTAATAAAAACTGTGCCCTGATAAGACCCGTTTTCTTGGTTTTGAATGGGGTATGTTGGAATTGTCGTATGTCAAAACAATAAACAGGAACTATGTTCTTGCCTTTACGGACAGCCTCTGCCAAAATCTCATTATCATGAATTCGCAAATCTTTTCTAAACCAAACCAAAATGGTTTTACCGCTCATATCTATTGTGGGTCGCCCGGAACTCCGTCAATTTGTTTTTTGCTTACTAAAAATAGTTAGACAAATTACGTGCATTGAATTGACTTAATTGATCATTTTCGTGTAAGTTTTTAATTAGATAAAGGATTTTATTCCGCAAAAAATTTATTATATTGAATTAGTAAATTCTCAAACCATGAAACCATCCTGATTTAGCCATAACCCGTAGGGAATAATTATAAAATCATGATAGCTTCATCACCATTAAAAAACAATAGATAAAACGATGAAGACCGTAAGGAATATTTTTAAGAATAAATCAACTTTAATTTTCTCCGTCAGCACAGAATCTTCTGTATTGGAGGCCCTTCAAGTTATGATGGATGAAAATATCAGCGCCTTACTTGTTATGGAAGGTCCTGAATTAAAAGGGATTTTTACGGAGCGAGATTACGCCAGGAAAATCATTTTAAAGGGTAAATTCTCTAAAGAAACAAAAATTCATGAGGTAATGACTGCCAAATTGGAGGTCGTAAATTTCGAATCAAGCATCGATCATTGCATGCAGATCATGACCAAAAAGCATATTCGGCATTTGCCGGTGATTGACAATGGCCGGGTTGCAGGCATGGTCTCTATTGGAGATTTGGTCAAATTTGTTATTGAGGATCAAAAGCAAACGATTGAGCAGTTGCAAAGTTATATCAGCAGCTAGCCTGGGACAAGCCCAGAAAAGGACTGTCATCCCGGATAGAATCCGAAATCAAACAAAAACCTACCTCTTGTAAATCCTTTCAGAGTAGAACCCTCAAAATAACCGGTACTATGTCTTGGAATTCAAGCCTCACTTAACATCAGTGACGGCGACTTCAAAGTCTAGGCAAGAAAAGGGCGGGATAGATGGAGACCTGCCTTCCATTCCGTAGGCAAGTCCGGAAGGAATAATCATACGAATATTTCCACCCTGTTTGATAAGGGGTATGGCCTGTTGCCATCCTTTGATTACCGCTCCCAGTCCAAAAGTAGCCTCACTTCCAGGTGCGGCCCGGTCAAAAACAGTTCCGTTCAGTAGTTTACCGGTATAATTGGCTACGACAGTAGAGTCAATGCTTATTGGACTTCCGGTTCCCTCTTGCCCGATTTTATAGTAAATGCCATTGGTTGTTTTGATGAAACCTGTCATGGCATTTTTTTCTAAATATTTTTTGATTGTATAATCATCATACTGCGGAATTTTGGTCTTATCCAATACCTTAACTACAATATCCAAGGAGGCATTACCCGGTATTTGGGCTGTGCCATTCCTCCCAAAGGCCAACCGGGATGGAATAACCATTCTAATCGTTCCATTTGATTTTTTCAAAACCTCCTTAATACCTACACGTACGGGTTCAGGATTGAAATAGCCGAGGTAATTATAATACCTAGTAACGGTACTAAAAGTATCTGCAGCGACATACTTACCATCTATTGAACGCATGGTAATCAATGCAGGAGTAAGTTCTGAATATTGCACTTCCGGACCATCGCCCGGGCTCACCACCTGATAATAAACTCCCGAACCATTATACTCCTGAACAGAAAAATTATTCTGTTTGATGTAATCCTTAACATTACGATCATCAATTACATCTATGGTTTCGTACTCTTTAACACAAGAAGCTAGAGCAGCAAAAAAGAAAATTGAAGGAAGAGTATATTTAAAAAAATGATTCATCTCGTGCGGTTAATTTTGAACATCTACTAATTCGATATCAAAATCGAGTACAGAATTTGGTGGAATTGGCCCAGAACCCTGCGGTCCATACCCATAACCCGAAGGGATAAATAACCTGATTTTCCCTCCCTTTTGAATGATAGGGACTCCGATTTGCCAGCCTACAATAACCTGACCAAGTTTAAAAGATAGCGGTTGAGCGTTCGATTTATCAAAAACCTGGCCTGTCAATAATCTACCTGTGTAATTTGCGGTTACCGTAGTATTGGGGCTGTAGGTAATATTACCTGAACCTGATTGAATAATTTGGTAATATAATCCACTGGTATGTTTTATGGCTGAGATTTTGTTATCAGATAAAAATTTAACGATTGTAGCATCGTCCTTTTGACTTTGAATCGCCGGATCAACATAATCATCCTTGAGACATGAGCTGAACCCAAGCATCAAGATCATGGTGAAGAGTAATAGATGAGTTTTCATATTCCCACAAATTTATCCTTTTAAAAGTTAAAAAGTAAGGATTAACAATTTTTAACAAAAAAATTAAGTGAAAAGCCCCAGATCGACATTTATGAAGACCATTAACCGAAAATTGATACCCCAATTACTAAACTGCTATCTCCACATGTGGATACCAGGTATCTGTTTTTACTACCGCCCCTAGATCATGAAGCATGTTATACAATCCAAAGTTGGTTCTATTTACATAAATAAAATGTTTGACTCCACGGGCTTGTTTAAACTCCGGCATTTTAGCGACCTTCTCACCGTATAAATATAATTTTTCAAAAAAATCGGACTGGCTAAAGTCAAAAGTATTGGTCATGTACGGTTTGGCGAACAATTCAATCATCTCTTTGTAAACCCGATAATAGAATTCGACCTGAGAAGCATCATCACTTTCCTTAATCATTTCTAATGATTTGAAGGCTTTGATAGTCCTTGATTTATCTTTCAACATATCCGTTGATGTCAATGAAAAGAAGGGATAATAGAAATCATCTGGCATTTCTTTGATACAACCAAAATCAATAATTCCCAATTTTCCTTCAGGTGTTATGAGAAAGTTTCCCGGATGCGGGTCGGCATGTACGGCTCTCAGTTCATGTTGCTGAAAGTTATAAAAATCCCATAAAGCCTGCCCTATTTTATTTCGGAGTTCCTGCGATGGATTTGTTTTCATAAATTCCTTCATATGCTGACCTTCAAGCCAATCCATGGTGATGATCCGCTTGGAAGAAAGCTTAGGATAATAGATAGGGAAAACAAGATTTTCAATGTTTTTACAGGCCTCAGAAAACTCCATAGACCTGGTGATTTCGAGTTCATAGTCAGTTTCTTCCAAAAGGCGTTCCTCAACTTCACTCATGTAAACTTCCAGTTCTTTCTGACTCATACCCAGTAAACGAAATGCAAATGGTTTGACCATTTTGAGATCAGAAGAAATACTGTCGCCAACCCCTGGATATTGAATTTTAACAGCCAGCTTCTTACCATTTAAACTTGCCTGATGAACCTGTCCGATGGAGGCTGCATTAGTAGACCTGATGTTAAATTCATCATAAATTTCAGCGGGCGATTTACCAAAATATTTACTAAAAGTCCTGATAATCAATGGCCCTGATAAAGGAGGTGCATTGTATTGAGATAATGAAAACTGATCAACATAGGCCTTTGGCAAGATGTTTTTATCCATGCTGAGCATCTGAGCGACTTTAAGGGCGCTACCCTTTAACTCACTTAAAGACTCATAGATATCTGCCGCATTTTCGAGATTCAATTCATCTCGATTTAGCGAGGGATTAAATAATTTCTTGGAGTAGTGTTTAATATAATTCCCGCTGACTTTAAAGCCTGTTTTGACAAACTTAGCTGAACGTTCTGTTTTTGAGGTTGGAATACTATCCTGTTCTTTCATTTAGTAAAACTGATTGATTTTCTAAATGCTTCTTTAAAATTTAACATTGGGGTTCATACCGCCATTGTTCATCATAAATTTCCCATAATCGAACAGGCTATCCAGAGGTGATTTACCGAATAAATCAAAGGTGACATTGATTCCTTTTTCTATGGCTTCATCTGTCTTTTCAAAACCCGAACTGTTATCCTTGGTCCAGAAGTTCAATATAACACCAAACTGAACCCAGAGTGCATCCTTATATCTTGAAGTTAAAAAACGTCGATTTGCCAATTCTCCCGACTCTACACCCTGATCGATCAGGGTCGAGGTAAATCCGTCGAATAAAAGTTTAACACCCTTTAAAACGGATGGAGCGCCAATCATTTGTTTTGAATGCTTCAAGCTGTGGAGCACAAAACTTCTTTTAGTTTTTAGGAGCTCAATAAATGCAAAGAAAAAAGCGAGCGTCTTCTCACGGGAAGAATATTGATCCCAAACCTCCTGATTTTGAACTTCTGTGAGTGCCCTATTGAAAAGTTCTATCCATATGGATTCTTCAATTCCATCAAATGAAGCATAGAAATTATAGAATTCCTCTTCAGTTAAATCATTCTCTTTGGCAAACACATAAACAGATGTGGGTTTAAGCCCTTTCGTTAACACATAATCTACATATGCATTTTGAATTTCTATGGCAGTTTTCATCGTAAATTGGTATATATCAAATGGTTTTACTTTGGATTTTTCTTCGCATTCCCCTGTTGAGAAAGAGGCAATGGTACAAAGATTAACTGCTTTTTGTTTGACCCCTGAGGCTTAAATTCAGGAAGAAAGTCCTCAAGCTTCTCCTTAAGGGCCTTCAATTTGTCAGCCAGTCCGGACATCTCAACACTTGCGCCGATAATTAATTGATTAAGTTTCATAACGATTGAATTTATAAGCTCGCTCTACATATGTATTTACGATTTTATTGAACAAAGAGTTTGCCAAAAATCACTGAATTGGTTTATGTATTGTCATATTATTTAAATTCCGGGCATTGCTAAGAACTAGTTTAAACGCTACTTGGAAATAAAATAACATCAGACCGATTAAAACCGGTCTGATGAATGCATCTTTACAACCAATCAATAACAATATTTGTTGGCTTCAATCAGTTGTTTTGCAACACGTTGCCGTGCTTCTTTGATGTTAAATGGCTCTGATTTGGTAAATCGCCTCAGACCAACCAGCATCATCCGTAGTTCGTCCCCCTCGGCAAAAGAATAAAGTGCTTCTTTTCCGGCAATGAATACCTTATCTACCGTATGATAAAGATAGACACGCATCATATCCAATTGCCCGGTACAGGCGGCTTCACCTCTTAATTTTACAAGTTTTTCAACCCGCAGTATGGTTGACTCGGCAAGGTAGACATAGCCGATGATGTCGGCAATATTCATCAGAATTTCCTGCTCTTTTGACAGGGTCATCATCAATTTCTGAACAGCGGCGCCGGCAATCATCAATCCAGCTTTTTTCAAATTGGCCAAAATCCGTTTTTCTAGGGCAAAAAGTGAATTCTCTTCTTCTCCAAAATCAGGTATGGACATTAATTCAGCAGCCACGGCTTGAGCGGGGGTCATCAAATCTAACTCACCTTTCAAGGCACGTTTCAAGAGCATGTCCAATATCAGTATTCTGTTTATTTCATTGGTGCCCTCAAATATCCTGTTGATACGACTATCGCGATAGGCGCGCTCCATAGGTGCTTCTGCAGAATAGCCCATACCTCCATAAATTTGAAGACCTTCATCAACGATATAATCCAGAACTTCTGATCCCCAAACTTTAATGATTGCACATTCCACGGCAAATTGTTCCGTAGATTTTAGTTTTGCCTGAGCAGGCTCCATGCCTTCTGCCACTAAGGCATCATAGGCATCATCAATATTTTGTCCGGCTCGATAACATGCACTCTCCAGCGTAAAATTACGGGTGGCCATTTCTGCAATTTTATACCGAATTGCTCCGAATTTAGAAATCGGCAATCCAAACTGAACACGCTCATTGGAATAATTAATCGCATGATTCAGAACCTTCCGCGAAGAACCAATAGCAGCAACACCAAGTTTTATTCGGCCAATATTGAGAATATTTACTGCTATTTTAAAACCATTCTCACGATCCGACAGAAGATTTGACACCGGCACAGGACAGTCTGTAAAAAAAACCTGACGGGTTGAGGATCCTTTTATACCAAGTTTATGTTCTTCAGGATTCATGCTAATACCACCAAATTCCTTTTCCACAATAAAAGCAGATAAATTTTTATCCTCTCCTATTTTTGCGAAAACAATAAATATATCGGCAAAACCACCATTGGTGATCCACATTTTCTGACCGGTGATGAGGTAGTGGGTACCCTCCTCATTCAGGACAGCTTTTGTCCTCCCGGAGTTAGCATCCGATCCTGAATTTGGTTCAGTTAAACAATAAGAGGCTTTCCACTCACCTGTGGCCAACTTGGGGATGTATTTATCTTTCTGCTCCTTGCTTCCATAGTAAAGAATAGGTAAGGTACCAATTCCTGTATGAGCAGAAAGAGCTACGGCAAAAGAACATCCGGCCCCTACCGAATCAGCCACTAACATGGAGGTATTAAAGTTTTTTCCAAAACCTCCGTACTCTTCGGGAATAGAAACCGCAAGCAAGCCTAACTCACCTGCCTTGTCCATCAAACTGACCATTAAGCCTTCTTCCTGATTATCAATTCTGTCCAGATTAGGAAAAACTTCTGCTTCCAAAAAATCTTCACAGGTTTTTTTGATCATCAACTGTTCTTCATCAAACTCTTCAGGGATAAAGATATCTCCACATGCCGTTTCACGAATTATAAATTCGCCGCCTTTGATTGATTTGGTTTTTACTGTTTCCATACTATTCTATTTTTAAAGCCAAGACAATTTTTTTGATTAGTCATAAAGGAACGAAGAATCAAGATCTGTTCATTTTGGTTTTCGCTCGCTGGCGCTTGATCCCTGGTTCCCGACCCTTAGTTCATGGTTGAAATTCACAACATCTCAAATATCCCTGCCGCTCCTTGCCCGGTTCCGACGCACATCGTTACCATTCCAAATTTCTTTTGTCTTCTTTTCAGTTCATAAAAAAGCTGAACAGACAATTTTGAACCCGTACAACCAAGCGGATGCCCCAATGCAATCGCACCTCCGTTAACATTCAATTTTTCCTGATCCAAATCAAGGGTACGAATAATTGCCAGTGATTGTGAAGCAAAAGCCTCATTTAACTCGATCAGATCCAAATCCTGCTGTTTCATTCCTGCCTTTTTTAA
>VGGW01000066.1 GCA_016868395.1 Bacteroidota bacterium
TTCGATCTTTCAGGATTTCAGATGAAACGAACCGATGAGGAACTTTTCAAATCTAACTATGCCATGATGAATATCAGGCAGCTTAAATTTTATCTCGATTCCTTCAGTCTGAAAGGAGATAGTAATCTGCGTTCGGCCTATACGGATCTGACCAAACTTGCCAGGGCCTACCGCGTGGACACCTTAAATAAAAATATCCCTGCCAAGCCCATGAAAGCCTACCGAAATGTATTGGAACTTATTCCTGCGGATAAGAAAATTCAATCACTTCAAACAGCCAGAGATCAGATTAGGTCGATAAAAGATGTTTTAAACAGCAAAGAATTGTATGAAATGGATAATCAATCCAGGTTAAGGGGCTTTCTGATTGAACTCAATAGGAAATTTACTATGGCCGTATCATGTCTGGTACTTTTCTTTATAGGTGCTCCATTGGGAGCAATTATTAGGAAAGGCGGATTAGGCCTACCGGTGGTTATGTCGGTTTTGTTCTTTCTGATCTACCATATTATTTCAACAATTGGAGAGAAATCGGTGAAAGAAGGTTCACTTTCTCCTATTTTGGGAATGTGGATTGCCATTATTTGTCTTTCACCTCTTGGTATATTTTTGACCTATAAAGCAACAGTAGATTCAGTTCTTTTCGACTTAGAGCTTTACAAGCGATGGTTCAAATACGTATTTTCAAAAAGGCAAAAACAAGCTTTATAATTCAGTGGATGAATTATTGCAATGGTCTGACCTTTATAAAACTGCCGGAAATCTATGCTCCCAAAAAAATACTTAAATTTGCATTTTATTTTTAGGCGGGATCATTGATCATTTTGTGAATTAATTTCTAGTCCTATCTAAAACCGTTTGCCATACAAGCCCAAAAATTATGTTCAATACCATTGAAGAAGCAATTAGCGATATAAAAGAAGGTAAAGTTATTATTGTAGTTGACGATGAAGATCGAGAGAACGAAGGTGACTTTCTAACTGCGGCTTCTAATGCAAGTCCGGAAGTGATTAATTTTATGGCTACACATGGCCGGGGATTAATCTGCGCTCCATTAACAGAAGAACGCTGCAAGGATTTGAGACTTGATCTGATGGTCGGGAACAACACCGCAGCTTATGAAACCAATTTTACCGTTTCCGTAGATCTTATTGGTCATGGTTGTACAACCGGTATTTCCGCCTCTGATCGTTCCAAAACGATTCTGGCACTCATTGATCCGAACACTAAAGCAGAGGAGTTAGGTCGTCCAGGTCATATTTTTCCGCTAATAGCTAAACATGGGGGTGTTTTACGACGTGCAGGCCATACTGAAGCCGCTGTTGATTTGGCAATCCTGGCCGGACTTGAACCTGCCGGGGTATTGGTTGAAATCCTAAAAGAGGATGGTGAAATGGCTCGCCTGCCTGATCTCTTACTTATCGCTAAACAGTTTGACCTTAAAATTATTAGTATCGAGGATCTCATTTCTTATAGACTTAAAACAGAATCTTTAATAAAAAAGGAGGTTTCTGTAAAATTGCCTACCCAATATGGCGACTTTGAAATGGTAGCGTATACTCAAATTACTTCAGGTGAACAGCATCTGGCCTTAATTAAGGGCAGCTGGGAAGAAGGTGAACCCGTTTTAGTGAGGGTTCATAGTTCCTGCGTTACCGGAGATATTTTCGGTTCATGCCGTTGCGATTGCGGTCCACAACTTCACAAAGCAATGGAAATGATTGAAGGAGAAGGTAAAGGAGTCATCATTTATATGAACCAGGAGGGCAGAGGGATAGGTTTAATCAATAAATTGCATGCCTATAATCTTCAGGAGAATGGCTTAGATACGGTTGATGCTAATCTGCAACTGGGTTTTCCGATGGATCAAAGAGATTATGGAATTGGAGCCCAAATATTGAGAAGCTTAGGCATAAAGAAGATGAAATTAATGTCTAATAACCCTACAAAACGATCCGGACTAATTGGTTATGGTCTGGAAGTGGTTTCGAATGTTCCGATTGAAATAAAATCAAATGTACATAATGAGCTTTATCTAAAAACTAAGCGGGATAAAATGGGGCATAACATCATGAAAAACAGCTAAACTGGCTAGTTTCTTTCGTTTTCTCTTGGTTTTATTGCTTTTGATACAGGTGGCAGCGTTTTTTGATTTTCTTTGTTTCGTTCTTCTTTTCTTTGTTTTCCTAAAAGGAAACCCAAAAGTTCACTGAAATTATCAAAGTCCTTTCTGTAAACTAATCCAAGTGCGCTGACATAAACGTCATTGCTCAAATTGTTAAGGAAGTTTCTGTTGTTGATTTTATTCGAGGCTCTGACAACTAAATCACCGGTTTTATTTATCAAGTAAAGGGCCTCTACATCACGGGCTACATTGTTGCTTCCACCAATCATATTAAATTCTGAGAAATTACCGGTATTGTTTGCTCGATCGGTAACGCCCCCTGTTAAAATAAGTCTATCATTCAGGAAGCGAAAGGAAGCACTGGCATCATTCAACGAGCGTATGTTCAAATCCACAAAATTCAGGTTTAAGGATTGTGTTAAAATGGTATTTAACTGATTAAAAAATAATTCGGTGCCGGCACTAATGAAGGTAGAGGTTGCAAAATTCAAGTTTGCTGCTTTACCGGCAGCAAATGATCGTCTTACAATCAAACTTAAGGCTTGTTGGTTCGTGTTATTAATGTCGCTTAAATACGACTGAAGTTCATCCTTGATATAAGCGTCGGCAGGGAAATTAATATCAAATGAAATATTGGGTGTTAATAAGGGTCCACTTAAGTTCATCACTGCCTCTGCCGGCACTCTTTGATCAGTGGAAGGCCTTCCCGCCGCAAGATACAGAGGGCTTAAACTTGTTCGTACTTCATAGAGTGCTTTTAGGTTGATGGCTGCTTCCATGGGATTCCCTGTCCATCGTATGGACCCCCCTTCACTAATTCTAAACACTTTATTGATAAAATCCTTCGCTGTAAATTCGAATTTCCCTGTTGAAATATTATAATCTCCATACATCTCGAAATCACCCAGAGTATTGATGTTCAAACTTAATTGCGATCCTCCTCTGCCGCTTAACTTACCAAGTTCAGTGAAAATGTTAAGCTCTGTATTTTGATCGATTTCAAGTTTAAAATCCATGGTCAGCCCCTTGAAGTAGGTTGGTTTCGGTTTATTAATGGTGGTGTCTTTAGAAACAAACGTGATAAAATCAGTTTTACTCACGGTGGCAGATGAATTTAAAGGGATATTAAAAATGGTTCCTGCTTCTGTTTTTGCATCGATGACGATTTGCATATCATTGGTTGGCCCATTGAAGCTAAAAGTTCCGGTTCCATAGGCTACTCCAAAGTATAAAGGGTTATCTTTTGCAGTGGTGTTTAGTGCCATGAATTTATTAGCCTTGATATCGACATGTATCTCAGGATTATTAATGACACTCAGATCAACCGTTCCATTGGCAATGGCCACATTATTTTTTACATCTCTTAGTTTGAGATTATTCAGTTTAATCACCGTATTCTCCACCTCAACTTTATCGGATATTCGGTAGGGTGTTTTTAAATAATTAACGGTCATACCGGCATTAATCAAAGTGAGATTGCCATTGACCTGAGGTTGGTTCAACTTCCCACTAACTGAAAGATCGGCCGAAACCTTACCGTTCAAATTCGACACCAAATTCTTCAGGAATGGCTGAAAAAGAACAATTTCGTTTTCCCGCATAGTAAGTTCCATATCTAAGTTATTCGCTCCACTATCCGCATCATATGTTCCTGTAAAATCTATTTTGGTAATATCATCATCTTTAACATTGATCGCAACATTGATTAATTTGGTCGCATTATCAAGGCCTGCACTGAAAGTCATATTCCCAACGGCAAGTTTATTAAAAACTAAACTGTCTATATTGATTTCAGCTTCAACCTTGGGGCTCGGTTTAAGACCTGCAAGTTTAGTGATGCCGTTAAGAGTGCCATTTAACGTTATGCCAAGTGGAGTAGTTAATGGGTTGAAAGTGGTCAATTTGAACTTGTTGAAACCGATCAAGAGTTCATCAGCCGGGTCATTGGAGATATATCCATTGATGGTTAGCATTTGATTATCCTTAAATAACTCAAAACCTGTAATTTTTGTTCGTCTTAAAAGGCTAAACTCCTGGTCTTGTGTTCTTCCTTCGTCAAAGCTGAAACTTACCTTTTCCTGAATTTTCCAGGTTTCATTGTTGATGATTACATCAGAAGGTAGAATACTTAATTGAATCCGTTTCTCTCCATTGGAGGTAAATTCTACCAAGGAGTTCAAATCGAGTTGGTTTATCGCATCTTTATCTGATAGTTTTATGTTGAGATCAAGACTGTCATTTTGCAAGATATTGGCAATATTGATATTCTTGATGTAAAGGCTATCTGTAATGTTAATACGGTCTGATGTAATGAAAATATTCATGGCATCTGCTGAAGTACTTTCGTCAATAATCAGATTGTTAACCTTTATTTTATTGTACTGAATTAGCTTGATAAACCCACTTAGATTTGCAGTATTTGTACCTGATACAAATTTCCCGTTGAAGTTAGCCTGTTCCGGGATTTTTAAATTTGGGGCAAACAAGATACTCAGGGGTTCAAAGTATTTAATTTGAAGCTTGAATTCAAAGTCCTGTTTACCCGGTTTAACATAGCTAAGCCCAAGTGATGGTATATATTTGCTTGCAACAGACTTAAAGTAAGAAGGCAATGTTTTTAAATCGTATTCACCTTGGATACTTGCATCAAAAATATCAGAATCTATGGTAAGTGAACGGGTATTGCCGGTACCTATCGCTTTTAGATTTAATGATTCAATTTCAAAAGAGCTTTTTGAATTAGTCAGATTAATATCACTTAGTTCAACAATTCCTTCAATATTTTCCAGGCTTGAACCTGTAAAATTGGTCTTTAGGGCAGCACTAAACTTAACAGTATCTTTAATCAGATTGAGATTATGCAAATTGGCTTCTTTGATTGATGCAGTAAAATTGAAATCAGACAAACTTTTATTTAAGTCTACTTTGCCTTCAAAATCAAGTTTTAAATTTTGATCATCTACCTTAATTTTTCCATTGAATTCCTGATTCACCAAACGGCTGTCAACCTCGATATTTCTATATCTGTAATCCTTGAAATCAAAATAAGTAATTGTTGCTTTAATTTGCTCTTGTAAGTTCCTTGTTTTTATTCCCTTAGCGTTGATATTTGCTGTCACGGAAGTTCTTCCGATATCTTTTTTATCGAGCAGCTCACCTAAATTAAAGTCATAAGCCTTGATTTCCCCAAAGTAGCTAGGCGCTGAAGGAGCATTGATTTTCATGTTTAGATCGGTTTCTATACGGCCTAGACGTGTTTTAAATTCTCCAGATGCCATAAATTCATTAACAAACCCTTTAAATTTGCCCTTAAAATTTACTGTCCCAAACTTTTCAAAAATTGGAGGAATCACTGAATTCTTTTGGCCCAGCGCTCTTCCAAGGATAAGGTCAAGGTCTTTTTTGTTAGAAGAGGCCTGATCAAACTCCAGATCCAGATAGGTTTTTTTAATAATAGGGAGCCCACTTATTCTAAAATTCCCTTTCACATAGGTGGCCTGACCACTTTGAATGATGAGGCTTTTGGCTTGCAGATTATTGACATAGCCCCTGACTTGTCCATTCAGCTGAAGCAGGATGCTTGATCTTTCAATTGTGGGTAAAAAGTAGGCAATGTCAGAACTGATCACCCTGGAATTCTGAAAGTTCGAACTGAGATAAACTTTGCTTATAAAATTATTGAAGTCGGAAAATTTTGAATATTTTAAGGAGAAGTAGTCACTAATTCTACTTTCAGAAGTTTCGAGCAATAGCTTTTTTAACTCAATTTGGTTGGTATCAATCGTTGCCTCTGTGCTCAAATTCTTTAAATAAAAACCACTTTTTTCCTTAAAGGTCAGGTTTCTGAGCTCTGCTTTTAATAAATATGACTTGGTATCTAGGTTCATAATTGTGGTGCTAAGCTTGCTTAGCTGGATGTCATTGAAATTAATACCCTTCACAGGTTTAGTATTATTGAAGTTCCTGTATTTGAATGTGATATTATTTAAAACAACTTTGCGGAGGCTGATCTTGAAGGGTTTAGAGCTCTTTTTTTTCGTCGTTTTTCCGGTACTAAAATAATTTAAAATGAATGTGAAATTTGAAGATTGGTCTTTATTCTTTTTTAGGAAGAATTTCCCGTTCTCCAGTTGTAATAGTCCAACATCCATTTTACGCTCCTTCAATGATAAATAATTTAAATCTACTATGAATTTAGGGGAGAATAGAAGGGTATCTTTTTCAAGGTCTTGGACATATAGGCTGTCCAGAACCAATGATTTGAATGGCTTTATGTATAATGAGCTAAGTTCAACACGGGTGCCCAACTCTTTTGACAGATAGGTAGCAGCTTTTTTGGCAAGAAAGGTTTGTGCCGATTTAAATTGTAGAGAAAAAACCAAAAGGCTGATAAGCAATAGAAACATTGCAAGAATCCAAAGGCTTATTTTTACTGCTTTTTTGATAAATTTATATTTTAATTACCCACTTTAAACTCAATATACGTTTTGGCCATCATCCTCGGCATAGAATCATCCTGCGACGACACCTCTGCATCGATCTGTATTGACGGCAAGATTTGTTCCAATATCATAGCAGGACAGCTTGTTCATCAAAATTATGGAGGAGTGATTCCTGAACTGGCTTCAAGAGTTCATCAACAAAATATAATACCGGCTGTTCATGAAGCCATTTCATTTGCAAAAATACATAAAAATGATATTGATGCCGTAGCTTTTACGCGAGGCCCCGGATTATTAGGTTCACTCTTGGTTGGTACTTCCTTCGCAAAGGCTTTTGCACTCGCTAATGGTTTACCCTTGATTGAGGTTAATCATATGCAGGCGCATATTTTGGCACATTTTATTGAAGAAAATAAACCTCAATTTCCGTTTTTATGTCTTACCGTTTCGGGTGGTCATACACAAATAGTTTTGGTCAAAAATTATTTTGATATGCAAATAGTTGGGGAAACTACTGATGATGCTGCCGGGGAGGCTTTTGATAAAACGGCTAAATTACTGGGCTTGCCTTATCCCGGTGGTCCACTGATTGATAAATATGCCAAGCTGGGTAATAAAAAGGCTTTCAAATTTTCTGAACCGCAAATTCCCGGACTTGATTTTAGTTTCAGCGGACTCAAAACATCTATTATGTATTTTGTCCGCGATAGATTGAAAGAAAACCCTGATTTTTTAAAGGAGAACATGAATGATGTTTGTGCTTCAGTTCAAGAACGAATTATTTCAATTCTCATCAATAAAATTAAAAAAGCAGCGCATCAATATCAGATTAAAACAATTGCGATAGCCGGCGGTGTTTCGGCAAATTCCGGTCTCAGGACCTCATTATATGAAATTGCAGGTTTATTAAACTGGGATGTTTATATTCCGAAGTTTGAATATTGTACAGATAATGCCGCTATGATTGCAATTGCAGGCTACTTTAAATATCTAAGTAATGATTTTGCTGCTCAGGATATTTCCCCTGTAGCTAGATTGAAATTTTAGAAAAATATTCCGCGTTTGTTAATATTTAACACGAGATTTGAATAAATATCATTATGAGCGCATCAAGTATAATTTTCTTTTTAATTTTTTTGATACCTCTCACCGGATTTTTGATTTGGGTAATGCGTCAGGATAAGCGTAAAGGCAAAGTGGGGATATTTATTTTGGGTTTTATCGTGATAGTTGGGATATGGTTCATGTACCTAATGACCAAGGGGGAATAATTTATCATAGTTGTTTTATTTCTAGCCCAATTTAGTTCCCATTGATCAGTCAGGTATTCTGTAATTTTTCAGGTCAAAAACATTTGGTTCAAATACTAAAATTGCCGAATTTGTTTGTTATAATTACTGATAAATCCGAAATTCTGAAGCATCGGTCATCCTGCATATCCAATTTATTCCCATCAATTAATCACTAATAAGCACATGAAAAATTCGAAATTAATATTTTTTCTCTTCCTCTTTTTGCTCATAGCCGGAGCAGGAATGGCTCAGCCCATTGAGCAAAATGTCAAAATAATTATTGGCCCGGACCATCCGAATTGGGTTTATAAAGTAGGGGAACGGGTTAAGTTCAATGTTTCTGTACTTCAATATGGTAACCCTTTAAAAAATGTTAAGTTGGTATATGAGCTTGGTCCTGAAAAGATGAATCCTGAGAAACGCGATTCAATGCAGCTCTCTTATGGATCAACTACCATTGAGGCAGGGACAATGAAAACTCCGGGATTTTATCGTTGTACAATTACTGCTGAAGTAAATGGCAAAAAATATAGCGGACTGGCAACTGTGGGTTTTGATCCAGATAAAATTGTGCCGGCAGCAGTAAATCCGGATGACTTTGCCCAGTTCTGGGACAAGGCAAAAGAAGATTTGGCAAAGATTCCAATGGATCCCAGGATGACCTTATTACCTGAACGTTCTACCGAAAAGGTGAATGTTTACCATATTAATCTCCAGAATTTCCGTTTGGGCAGCAGACTTTACGGGATTTTATGTGTTCCAAAAAAGCCAGGGAAGTATCCTGCCTTACTCCGGGTTCCCGGTGCAGGAATAAGGCCTTATAATGGGGATATAGCCACTGCAGAAAAGGGTGTAATTACGCTTGAAATTGGTATTCATGGAATTCCCGTGAACATGGATCCGGGTGTTTATACTAATCTTAGTGCCGGTGCTTTGTCAGGATATCAGGCCTTTAATTTAGAAGATCGCGATCGATATTATTACAAAAGAGTATATATGGGATGTGTTCGGGCGAATGATTTTTTATTTTCCCTTCCTGAATTTGATGGTAATACCCTCGGTGTGACCGGTGGAAGTCAGGGTGGGGCATTATCCATAATTACTGCAGCACTTGACTCAAGAGTAAAATTTTTAGGCGCCTATTATCCTGCACTCAGCGATCTAACCGGATTCATGATTGGCCGTGCGGGTGGATGGCCGCATTTGTTCAACAAGGATAATGTAAATGCGGCTAGTAATCCTGATAAGGTTAAAACCACCGGATATTATGATGTAGTAAACTTTGCAAGATTACTTAAAGTTCCCGGAATGTATAGTTGGGGCTTCAATGATGTAACCTGTCCACCTACCTCCATGTATGCCGCGTATAATGTAATAAAAGCACCTAAGTCATTATTCCTTGATATTGAAACCGGACATTGGACATATCCCGAACAGCGTGAAAACATGGAAATCTGGCTGCAAAAGCAGTTAAAGGTGAATTAAAAATTTAAACTACAATTCTTTGTAAAAAACCGCTTCAGAAAGCGGTTTTTTTTTACATTTTTTCCTCCAGATGATCGGCAGTTACAGTAGCCTTAATTTTTTCTTCGAGTTCATCCATCAAATCAGGATTATCAAGTAATAACTGTTTTACTCCATCACGTCCTTGCCCTAACTTTGTATCACCATAACTAAACCATGAACCTGCCTTTTTAATGATGTCAAAATCTACACCTAGATCAATAATCTCCCCGGCTTTTGATATGCCTTCACCGAACATGATATCAAATTCAGCAACTCGGAAAGGCGGTGCCAGCTTGTTTTTAACTACTTTAACTTTAACCCTGTTTCCTGAAACCTCATCCGTATCTTTAATTTGTGAAATTCGCCGGATATCTAAGCGTACAGAGGCATAGAATTTAAGGGCATTACCACCTGTAGTTGTCTCAGGACTTCCAAACATCACCCCTATCTTATCTCTTAACTGATTGATGAAAATACAGCAACATCCGGTTTTGGAAATGGTACCCGTTAATTTTCGTAAGGCCTGTGACATCAGGCGAGCATGCAGACCCATTTTGGAGTCACCCATTTCGCCTTCAATCTCTGCTTTTGGAACCAAGGCCGCAACAGAGTCAATGACAATGATATCAATCGCGCCGGAGCGAATTAGATTATCAGCAATTTCCAAAGCTTGTTCCCCATTATCCGGTTGAGATATTAAGAGGTTCTCAATATCTACCCCCAGTTTACTTGCGTAAAATTTATCAAATGCATGTTCAGCATCAATAATAGCGGCGATACCTCCCCTTTTTTGTGCTTCTGCTATGGCATGAATGGCTAATGTTGTTTTACCTGAAGATTCCGGGCCGTAAATTTCAATTACACGACCTTTGGGTAATCCGCCAATGCCCAGTGCAATGTCTAAGCTGATTGAACCGGTTGAAATGGCCTCTATTGCCTCCACGGCATTATCACCTAATTTCATAACAGTTCCTTTGCCGTATGATTTTTCAAGTTTATCCAGCGTTAGCTGCAATGCTTTTAATTTATCTGCGTTGCTCATTTATTTAGTTTTAAGTCTTCAAATTTAGATTAAATTTTTAAAAATGCTAAAAAAATTATCAAAAATATTTTTTAGCATTATTTTATTCAAGATATTAATTAAAACTCTAAAAAAATTATAGCGAGGAACTAGCCGGCTTTAAAATTTTTTTGGAACCTGACTGTTTTCGCAGCTAATTGCTTTCGTTTCAATTCAATTACCTTTTTAGCTTTTGATTTCTCAACTTTAAGTAATTCTGTTTCCGTTTGGCTATGTTGATAATATTTACAGATATCATGTAATGGGCAGGACTGACATTTAGGATTTCTTGCCAGACATACGTACCGGCCGTGTAGGATTAGCCAGTGATGGGCAATATGAATTTTGTCTTTGGGTAGATTCTTGACTAATTGTTTTTCTACTGCAAGTGGAGTCCTGGCATTTCGGGTTAAGCCAATTCGATTGGAAACTCTGAATACATGGGTATCTACTGCCATGGCCGGTGCATTGAAGATTACCGAGGCGATAACATTCGCGGTTTTTCGACCTACACCCGGCATCTTTTGAAGATCCTCGATGCTTGAAGGAACAATACTATTAAATTCTCTGACCAGTTTTTGTGCCATACCCACCAAATGTTTGGATTTATTACTTGGATAACTGACACTTCGTGTGTATTCAAGTACTTCCTCCGGAGTAGCCTCAGATAAACTTTTAGCATCAGGATATCGCTCAAATAATCGTGGGGTTACTTGATTAATCCGTTTATCCGTACACTGCGCAGATAGAATTACAGCAACCAACAGCTGATAAGGGTTTTCGTAATGTAATTCAGTTTCGGCCTCAGGCTGATGAGCGGAAAAGTATTCCACAAATGCTTTATATCTGTCTTTTAGTATCACTGGGCAAATATAAATGGAATGATTGAGAGTGTTTTATTTTATGAAACAAAAAAACCAGTCTGCCAGACCGGTTTTTTTGTTCAAATTCTCATAGTGATTTTGAATAATTCAAAATACTGTGAATGGTTTGATCCGCCGGATTTTTAATTAAAGCATTTAAATTGGGTCTAACGGAGGAGTAGAACGAAGCCTCGTCTTCTCCGAGTTCATCTGAGAACTGCTCGCTTTCGACTTTAATTTTGGAAGATGAATTTGTTTCAGGAGTAGAAGTTTCTATCATAAGCAATTAATTTTCAGGATTTAACGCCAGTCTAATAGAAATGTTTTGTCAGCCCTAAAATTTTTTTAACCATCCTTCAAACTTAATTCCTTGGTTAACATCATTTTGCGTAAATTATTGAGTGCATATCGCATTCGGCCTAAGGCAGTGTTAATACTTACACCGGTGATCTCTGAAATTTCTTTAAAGCTCAGATCGCCGTAGTGGCGCATAATCAGCACCTCTTTTTGTTCAGATGGTAAGTAATGGATTAATTTCCTGAGGTCTTTATGAGATTGCTCGCGTATGATTTTTTCTTCAGTGCTTTCATCGTAAAACTTAAGGAAATCAAAGATATCGAAACCCTCGACGGTGCTTACTACCGGAGCGCGTTTCATTCTGCGAAAATGATCGATTACTAAATTATGGGCAATCCTAATAACCCAAGGAAGAAATTTACCCTCTTCATTATATCTGCCGGCTTTTAAGGTATGGATGACTTTAATAAAAGTGTCCTGAAAAATATCTTCGGCCAGGTATGAATCCTTGACGAGTAAATATATTGACGTATATACCTTTGCTTTATGCCTACGAATAAGTTCTTCCAAACCCGATTCATGGCCATGTATGTACTGATTAACCAACTCCTGATCGCTAATCGATTGAATATTAATAGAACTCATACTCTGGATTCTTCGTAATGTAGATTCGTAAAAGATTTTGAAGTAGAGTTTATTCGATATGGCTTCTCCTTAGTTTAAATTAGCGTGCAGTGGTTAATTTGTTCAAAAAAAGCAAAAATATTGTCAAAATCAAAGAATATTCGTCCATTCCTGGTGAATAAATAATATAGCTGTATTTTTGCAAACCGAAAAATGTGTATCCGATCAGATATACGAGAAATTAGTTTGGAGTTAAGAATGGTCAAAGAAGCGGAAAAAGATCCTAAAAGATATATTATCATTAAAGGTGCTCGGGTTCATAACCTAAAAAATATTGATGTTGCCATTCCCAAAAATAATTTGGTGGTCATCACCGGTATGTCAGGTTCGGGTAAATCATCTCTAGCTTTTGATACCTTGTACGCTGAAGGGCAAAGACGCTATGTAGAGAGTCTTTCATCTTATGCCAGGCAATTTATGGGCCGTATGAATAAGCCTGAGGTAGATTATATCAAGGGTATTGCTCCTGCGATCGCCATTGAGCAAAAGGTGATTACCAGTAATCCAAGGTCTACTGTAGGAACCTCAACAGAGATTTATGATTACCTGAAGCTTTTATTTTCAAGGATTGGACGAACAATTTCTCCGATTACACAGCGTGAGGTCAAAAAGGATACGGTAACTGATGTCATTAATTTTATTTCCAGGCTTGAGCCCGAATCATCGCTTACTATTTTATGTCCTTTACACGCTCATAACAACCGATCACTTGAGGAAGAACTAGCTGTACTGCTACAAAAAGGCTTTACCAGAGTTCAAATTGATGATCACTTGATAAAAATTGAAGAACTTCTCGATAATCCTTCCACCGGCAATTCTCAATCGGCAAAAGATGTAGCCATTCAAATAGTAATCGACAGGGTATCTGTTTCTCTTGATGAAGAAACGTTGAGCCGTTTGGCCGATTCTGTTCAAACTGCATTCTTCGAAGGCAGAGGTGATTGTTTGGTCGAGGTCAATGGTAAGAGGTATTTATTTTGTGATCGTTTTGAACTCGACGGACTGCGATTCGAGGAACCAAGTCCGAATTTTTTCAGCTTTAACAATCCTTTTGGTGCCTGTAAGCGTTGTGAAGGTTATGGAAAGATCATTGGGATTGATGAGGATCTCGTTATTCCGGATAAAAGCAAATCTGTTTATGACGGTGCTATTGCACCCTGGAGAGGTGAAAAGATGGGCGAATGGCTACACAAATTGGTAAAGAGTGCCATTAAATTCGATTTCCCTATCCATCGTTCATATAACCAATTAGGTGCTGAACAAAAACAATTGTTGTGGACTGGAAATGAATATTTCAATGGACTGGATGATTTTTTCCGCGACTTAGAAACTCAAACATTTAAAATTCAATACCGGGTTATGCTTTCCAGATATCGAGGGAAGACCAATTGTCCTGAATGTTTAGGAAGCCGCCTTCGTCAGGATGCCTCTTATGTCAAGATTGCCGGGCATTCGATTACTGATATCGTATTGATGCCACTTGATGAGGCTCTGGCATTTTTTCAGGGCCTTGACCTGGATGCAATGCAGCTTAAGATTGCTAAACGGTTATTGATGGAAATTACCAACCGCATCAAATTTTTGAATGATGTTGGTTTGAGTTATCTCACGCTTAACAGATTATCAAATACCTTGTCAGGAGGCGAGTCTCAGCGGATTAACCTGGCCACTTCTTTGGGCAGCTCACTGGTTGGCTCGGTTTATGTGCTTGATGAGCCCAGCATCGGGCTGCATCCCCGGGATACACATCGGCTCATAGAAGTTTTGCGTTCACTACGAGATGTAGGTAATACCGTTTTGGTGGTAGAACACGAAGAAGAAATCATGCATGCGGCTGATCATATCATTGATATCGGTCCAGAAGCAGGTACTAATGGTGGTAACCTGGTGTTTACGGGAAGTTTTAACGAAATTTTAAAAGATGAATCAAGTCTTACGGGTCAGTATTTAAGTGGCAGACAATCCATTCCTATACCTTCATATCGCCGTAAATGGAGTGATTTTATTGAAATTAAGGGTGCCCGTGAAAATAATTTAAAAGGAATTGATGTTAAATTTCCTCTGAATGTACTCACTGTTGTTTCCGGTGTGTCGGGATCTGGTAAAACATCCTTGGTGAAACGGATTTTGCAACCCGCAGTACAAAAAGCAATTGGTCATTATTCAGGGGAACAAACAGGAGCTTACGATACGATTGGGGGTGACTTTAATAAGATTGAGCAGGTAGAAGTGGTTGACCAAAACCCGATTGGTCGTTCATCCCGTTCCAATCCGGTTACTTATGTTAAGGCATGGGACGAGATCAGGAATCTATTTGCCTCTCAAGGTCTCGCAAAGGCCGGTGGACTCAAGCCTTCTGTCTTTTCTTTCAATGTAGAAGGAGGCCGCTGCGATGTCTGTCAGGGGGAAGGTGAAGTAAAAATTGAGATGCAATTTATGGCCGATATTTACCTGCCATGTGAAGCCTGTGAAGGAAAGCGGTTTAAGCAGCATGTTCTTGATGTGACCTATAAAGATAAGAATGTCTTCGAAGTATTGGACATGACCATAGATGAAGCACTTCAGTTCTTT
>VGGW01000067.1 GCA_016868395.1 Bacteroidota bacterium
ATAATTCTGAAAAGTAGCCTCTGCGGTACCCTTCCAAAAATCCTCTAAAATTGAGGTTAGAAACTTTGGATGCTGTGATTTAGGCACATCATGATAGAATGAACTTAAAATTTGGGAAAAAATTTTCTTATCGGCTATTTCATTATATGTTTTCTGATAAGCACTTAGCATGCTATTCAAATTTTGATTTGCCTGGGTAATGTAAGCCGAATCCTCTTTCCTGGCACTCATAGACTTGAGTATATTACCAATCTGGGAAACATTTCTGACCCACGGAGAGGCTAAAAGACCCTCATTAACATAAGTAAAATGTACAGCATATGGCTGAAATGTTGAATAGGCATTTTTATACTGTACCATTAAATTGGTATATGATGCTGAGGAAGAAGCCCAACGGGTGAATTCTTCTTCTTGTTTTTGCTTTTCTTCGTAAATTTTGTATCTTTTTAATTGTTCTGTTTGACCGATAAAATATTTCCAGTAATTGGCAATATTAGCGTAGATCGATGAAAGTGCGAGCCGGGTTTCGTCACTTTTATCCATCTCTTCTTTCCATGCTTTTAATCGAATATCTCGTAACTTAACAATGGTAGGATTTGTTTTTTCGATCGCCAATTGAACTCCATATGAAGTCAGGTAACGATCAGTGCGCCCCGGAAAACCATAAACCATTGAAAAATCACCATTTTTTACTCCCTGAATAGATATAGGCAGCGATTTCTTGGGAGTATAGGGTTTATTTTCGGGTGAATATGCCGCTGATTTATTATTCTGATCCGCATAAACCCGAAAGACAGAAAAATCACCGGTTTGACGTGGCCATTCCCAATTATCGGTATCTCCACCAAACTTACCAATTGATTGTGGCGGTGTGCCAACTAAACGAACATCATTAAATCGCTCATAAACAAATAGCAAATATTGATTTGCCTTGTAAATATCCCTCACATCAGCCTCCAATTTATTCCCTTTGCTAACCTCTGCAATGATCTCTTTACTTATTTCTGAGACTCTGATTGCTTTATCCTTTTCCTCAATTCCATTCAAAGCAGCCATTACCCTTGGGGTAACATCTTCCATCCTGACCAGAAAACGAACAAATAAACCCTGTATTGGTTTCTCTTCCTGAAAAGACTTAGCATAAAATCCATTATCCAGAATATTATTTTCTAAGGTTGAATTAGACGCTACGGCATCATAACCGCAATGATGATTGGTTAAGATTAAGCCATTTTTGGATACAATTTCACCTGTACAAAAACCACCAAAGGATACAATAGCATCCTTAATACTCGCTTTATTAACACTATAGAGATCTTCAGGAGTCAATTTGAAGCCCTGTTTTTTCATCTGATCATAATTTTTTCCAATCAGCATAGGTAACCACATACCTTCGTCGGCTTTCACCGGTTTATTAAAACCCAAGATAAATGCCAGCATGAATGCTACGGCATGAGTCAATTTTTTCATAAGATTGAACATTAATTGGTTAAAGCAAATATACATTCAAAAGGAAGAAAAGCTAATGGAACATTTGATTTGTTCAAAAAAAAAGCTACGGATAAAATCCGAAGCTTTTCTTACGATTAGTAACCTTTATTGAAAATTATAACGGAAACCAAATTGCATGAAATAAGTCGAAGCAAAAGTTTGGGTTGTTCCAAAAGTTGAGTCGACCGGTTTATTATTGAATGTATTTAACCAAAAAGTAGGCCTGACGGTTCCACTTGGCGTTAAAGCTGATACGTTTTGAGGAACAAGAATACCAGCGCTTTTTACGAAATTAACATTTCCCCAACCACTGTTTAACATATTTCCGAAATTCATGATGTTCATAGTAAACTGAACATTATTTTTGGATCGACCAATATTTTTGAATAGCTCCTGAGTTAGGGTTATATCTACCTGATTCCTCCATGGTAACTTTCCACCATTGCGCTCAGCATATTTACCCTTGTTATTTCTGAGGTACTCATCTTGCTCAATGTAAGCAAAAAATAAATCACTTTGTTGCTGGGCAGTATACTCAACATTTCCTGTAGCTGCGGAAGCAGGACGAGGTGCAAATGTAATTTCACTAGGATCTTTCGGGATATAAATCAAATCATTAGTCTGGAGATCGCGATTAAAATCAGTAGAATAGGTGTAGGAAAATCTACCCTGATGTGAAGCCTCGAAGAACATGGAGAATGAAGTAGCCAAGTTTTTGAAATATTCCTTCCGGTAAGAAAGACCTGCAATGAGACGGTGAGGTATATTGAAATTTGAATAGCTCAATCCAGGAATATTACCTGTATTTGATGTTTGAGTTAATGACCAAGTATTAAACAACTGATCACCATTACCGTCATAAAGAACTCTTTGATCACTTCTAGTATAAGACAAAAGAGCCGATAAACCTCTACTAAAGGCTTTATTTAAGGTAGCCGTGATGAACCATGAATGACCATCTTGCGCATTATCTAAAACGACAGGATTTAACGCAGCAGTAGCCGTAGCACTTGCCTGACCTGTTGGTGTCAATTTATTGATAAACTTACCGACGTTTGCACTCGGATACATAGGACGGTTATCAGGATAACCTGAAACGTTCAATGGTACAGGGTTCACAAGGTTTACATTAAAACCTTTGGCTATGTTCAAGTCTTTGTTGTAAATACCCTCCAAAGTTCCTACAATACCCCAAGGTAGTTTGGCATCTAAAGCTAAACTACTTTTCCATGTTTGAGGGAATCTAAAATCCGGATCTATCGCGCTCAGCGTAGCCGGAATAGAAGTACCTGCCGCCGGCGGCGTTGCAGGAAGATATTTTCTGACATCCGGACTAAAAGGTCCCGGAGTGTTTGCTGTACCATTCCAGTTTTGGGTGAACTGAACCAATCCTGCATCACCTGATTGAGCTACAATCCATACAAAAGGAACTCTGGCTGTAAATACACCGGTTCCCCCTCTCAATTGCAAAGAACGATCACCTTTGACATCATAATTGAAACCAAATCGTGGAGAAAACATGATTCTCTCCTTTGGCAATACCCCGGTGTCTAATTTTCTACCTTCTGAAAAAGTTAAAGGAGCAACTAATGGATGAGTTTTGATTTCTGGTACATCCGGATATGTCGGTAGTTCAAGCCTTAAACCGGCGGTTAAATTTAATTTTTCGCTTACACGGAAATTATCCTGAAAATAAGCGGAGTATTGTTGGAATTTAAAACTTGGAAAAGCCTGCTCATACCCAGGTGAGAGCGAATAGGTGATTGCATAATCATTAGGCTTCGCACCATTTACAAAATCAGCCCATGAATTAAACCGATATGCACCTGTTCCAAAACGTTGAAAACCATTTTTGGTGGTACTAAAGTCCATTTGTAAACCAAGATTTAATTCATGGTTTCCTAAACTCATGGTCAAATTGTCGGTAAAACTGTATGTTTTAACATCTCTTAAATTGCCATAAGTAAATGGCTCATATCCGAAGGTGGTAAAGGCAGTACCATCTTTCATGATGTCCACTAAAGGGAAAATATCACTTTCTGATCCTCTAGGATCATTTTGGTGCGTATAACTTCCTCTAAGGGTGTTGGAAATTTTTGCTCCAAAGCTGGAGTTTAATTCAGCAGCCAGAGAATACTGATTAGCTTCCTGAGTATAATTGGAATTGCTGAAATTTAAGTGCCCTGGATTAAGTCGTCCACCATTGTTTGGAAAGTTAAAACCGGTGCCTGATGTTGAGCCACTTATGAAAAACGGTGTTGCACTTTCAACCTGATTATAACGAATATTAAGTCGATGATCCTTATTAATATTCCAGTCTAATCTTGCTAAAAATTTATTATTATAACTCTCATTTGGATACCCTTGATAAATACCCGGGTCATAGTTATAGGTCTTTAATAAATAGCTACGAATATCGTCCAGCTCTGAAGAAGTAGGACGAGCAATGTTTGGGTTTGAGCCAAAAGGTGCTGAAGGTGATGCAGCCACTCTGGTTTGACCAGGTCTGGTTTGTGCAGTTCGGTCGATATTGGCGAAGAAAAAGAGTTTATCCTTGATAATTGGTCCACCTAAACTTAACGCATACTGCGTTTCATCAAGTGGTTGTAATACAATAGGGGTTCCATCTACCTTATTACCTTGATTGGCCTGGTTTCTCATACCAAAAAAGGCATTACCAAAGAAATCATTTCTTCCTGATCGGGTTACAGCGTTAATCGCACTACCTACGAAACCGGACATTCTAACATCATAAGGAGTAACATTAACTGAAATTTCTTCAATTGCATCAATGGAAATTGGAGAACCTCCTGCGGGAAGGTTTCCACCAATACCAAACTGATTGTTAAAATCTGAACCATCTACAGTAAAATTGTTTTGACGAAAATTTCCACCTCCAATTGAGGGACCGTTGGCCTGCGGTGTAAATTTAGTCAGATCATTTACGCTACGGCTTATAGTAGGAACATTCAGGATTTGGGACCGATCTAAACTGGTAGTAGATCCGGTACGATTTGCATTCAAAACCGAATTGGGATCCTGAGCAGTAATGACCACTTCCTGCAGCTCCCTGCCGGAAGGAGATAATAAAGCATTTAATACAAATGGCTCACCAAGCTTGAGTATTATTTCGCTGAACGATTCTGATTGGTAACCTACATAGGAAACCACAATCAAATATGGCCCTCCTACACGCATGTTAGGGATATTGAATCGTCCATCCACGCCGGATGAGGAGGCAAAGACCGTACCTGTAGGTTGGTGTGTCGCCTTGATGGTTGCACCTATAAGCGATTCTTTAGAATCTCGTATGGTACCGGTTAAACTACTTGTAGTCACCTGTGCATTCAATTGAAGTGCCACAAGTACAATAGCAAATGTTAAAAGTAAAAACTTTTTCATAAACTGGGTTTTAGGGAGAATGATTATTGGTTTAAAATAAACAATGCAAAGATATACAGGCAATTTGAATAACAGGTAGTTTCAAGGTTAACTTAATGTTAATTTTCAGGAATTTTTTCGACAATTTATACTTTTCAACATTTAATTTCAAAACAACTGCAATAGTGGGTTCAAATATTTTCAACCCGAAAAGTATTTTGTTAGATTTGCACTTATTCTCTACTCTATTATTAAATAAATCATGAACTACGATATCATTGTTATAGGAAGTGGACCAGGCGGTTATGTAGCGGCAATTCGGGCCTCCCAATTAGGCTTTAAAGTTGCTGTGGTTGAACGAGAATCCTTAGGCGGAATATGTTTAAACTGGGGTTGTATTCCAACGAAAGCCCTTTTAAAAAGTGCGAATGTTTTTGAATATATCAGTCATGCCTCTGAATACGGTATTGAAGTTAAGGAAGCAAAAGCCGATTTTTCAGGAATGATTAAAAGAAGTCGCGGGGTTGCTGATGGTATGAGTAAAGGGGTTCAGTTCCTGATGAAGAAAAACAAGGTAGATGTTATTAATGGATCAGGAAAGTTAAAGAGAGGTGGAAAAGTAGAGGTCAATGGATCAGATGGAACTGTTACAGAATTAAGTGCAAAGCACATCATTCTTGCAACCGGAGGAAGATCCAGGGAACTGCCAAACTTAAAACAAGACGGTAAAAAAGTAATCGGATACCGGCAAGCCATGGTATTAGCTCAGCAACCTAAATCCATGGTAATCGTTGGTTCAGGTGCAATAGGTGTTGAGTTTGCCTACTTCTATAATGCAATTGGAACCAAAGTAACCATTGTTGAGTACCTCGATAATATTGTTCCGGTTGAGGATGAGGATATATCTAAGCAATTATTAAGAAGTTTTAAAAAATCTCGGATCAATATCATGACCGGTACGAATGTGGAGTCGGTAGATACTACAGGCAATGGTTGCAAAGTACTTGTTAAAACAGCTGTAGGAACTGAAACAATTGAATGTGATGTTGTCCTCTCTGCAGTTGGTGTGAGTCCGAACATTGAACACATTGGTCTGGAAGAACTCGGAATTAAAGTTGATAAGGGTCGAGTTCAAGTTGATGATTTTTATAAAACCAATATTGAAGGTGTTTATGCAATTGGTGATATTGTGAAAGGACAAGCTTTGGCGCATGTTGCTTCAGCCGAAGGTATTATTTGTGTTGAAAAAATCGCCGGACATCACCCTGAACCTTTAAATTACAACAATATACCGGGGTGTACCTACTGTTCTCCTGAGATTGCATCCGTTGGCTACACGGAAAAAGCGGCAATAGCGGCAGGATATGAGATCAAAGTAGGAAAATTCCCTTTTTCTGCTTCCGGAAAAGCAAGTGCTGCAGGTGCTAAAGATGGCTTTGTAAAAGTAATTTTTGATGCTAAATACGGAGAATTTCTTGGGGCTCACATGATTGGTGCAAATGTCACAGAAATGATTGCCGAGGTTGTTGTGGCCAGGAAGCTTGAAACTACCGGAATGGATATAGTAAAAACCGTACATCCTCACCCTACCATGAGTGAGGCCATTATGGAGGCTGCAGCTGATGCCTACGGAGAAGTAATACACCTTTAATAATTGAGAATTGAAAGTGGAGAGTTGAAAATTACCGACCAATCATTATCCACTCTCCATTCTCAACTTTTAATTAAATTCCATGGCCTGGATTAATCTCATTATTGGGGGTATTTTTGAAGTAATTTTTAACAGTTGCCTGGATAGAATCAAGGCGTTAAGCGGATTTGAGTTTTTTCTTCGCATATGCGGCTTTCTTATTGTTGTAAGTACTATCCGTTTTATATCGTTTCTTGCTTATAAATCGATAGAAATAGTTAAAAAAAATGCCGTTTGGACAGGAATTTGGGCTATAGGTTCATTGATTTCAGAAGTACTATTTTTAAAAGACCCAGCAGAATATTGAGGCTATTTCTCCTTTATCTTTTAATTTCTTCAATAAATTGATTAAAACTTTCATTAATGTCTGACATGAAATTATTTACTGTAAACGCCGGATTTTTCAAACTGGATGGTGGGGCTATGTTTGGGGTAGTTCCCAAATCGATTTGGCAAAAAACTAATCCTGCAGATGAAAACAACCTTTGTAACTGGGCGATGCGTTGCTTATTGATTCAAGAGGGAGATCGTAAAATACTGATTGACAATGGTATCGGAAATAAACAGGAGGAGCGATTTTTAAAGCATTATTACCTTAATGGTGACGACAGCCTTGACAAATCACTTGCAAAACATGGTTTTACCAAGGATGATATTACCGATGTTTTTCTGACTCATCTTCATTTCGACCACTGCGGTGGCTCAGTAGAAAAACTTGAGGATGGAAGTCTAGTTCCTGCTTTTAAGAATGCCACTTACTGGAGTAATATAGCTCATTGGGAATGGGCTATACATCCAAATGATCGTGAAAAAGCATCATTCTTAAAAGAAAATATTTTACCAATTCAGCAAAGTGGGAAGCTTAAATTGATTGAAATTTTAGATGGAATAGCATTCACAGACCATATCAAAATTCGATTTGCTTTTGGGCATACCGATGCCATGATGCTACCTCAAATCAGATACAAGGAGAAAACCATTATTTTTATGGCTGATTTGCTCCCATCCATCGGTCATATTCCATTGCCTTATGTCATGTCTTATGATATGTTTCCACTTAAAACCTTAAATGAAAAGAAGAAATTTCTTACAGAGGCAGTTGAAAATAATTACATACTCTATCTGGAACATGACCCGGAAAATGAATGTTGTACACTTCAGGAAACAGAAAAAGGTATCCGAGTTAAGGATACCTTTAAATTATCAGCTATTTTATAAGAATTTAGAATGAATACTATCAGCGGGGCTTTCAGTTTAAGGAATGACTACCTGAGGTTTAGTACCGGTTATTTCGTCGATTTCCTGCATAATCTCGGTTGTCAGTTGTGGAACCACTTCTAAAGAGCTAAGGTTCTCCTTTAGCTGAACTGTTTTTGAAGCGCCTAATATTACCGTACTTACATGTGGGTTTTTCAAACACCATGCAATTGAAAGTTTTGCTAAAGATGTATTCAGCCTATCGGCAAGTGCTTTTAATAATTTCACCTTGCGTATGTTCGATTCAATCAGCAATCTATTTCTTAACCATTCCAAATTATCCATACTGAAACGTGCATCTTTAGGATCCGCATCATTGTACTTCCCTGAAAGTAAACCGGATGCCATGGGACTCCAAATGGTAGTTCCCATACCAAAATCTCTAAACAATAATAAATATTCCATCTCCATTTTATCTCTCCAAAGCATATTATATTGCGGTTGTTCCATTATAGGTGGTACCAGATGATTTTTCTCGGCAAAAAAGTGAGCCTGCATAATTTCAAGAGCGCTCCATTCAGATGTCCCCCAATAAAGAGCCTTTCCTTGTTGAATGAGTTGATGCATTGCCCAAACAGTTTCCTCGATAGGTGTTTCTTTATCCGGTCTGTGACAATAAATCAGATCGACATAATCAAGTTGTAAGCGTTTAAGGGCGTTATGTGTTCCCTCAAAAAGATGCTTTTTTGAAAGTCCAATCATATTGGGTTTTTTCTCTTCGGCACCGAAATAGATTTTACTGGATACGATATAGGAACTTCTATCCCAATTTTTCTTTTTTAAAATGTTACCCATAACGATTTCAGACTTTCCACCAGCATAACCTTCCGCATTATCAAAGAAATTAACACCCCCATCATATGCAGTGTCCATTAATTCTTCGGCAACCTTATCCGAAATTTGTTGTCCGAAAGTTAACCAACTACCCAATGAAAGTGCGCTAACTTTCAACCCGGATTTACCTAAACGTCTGTATTCCATTGCTTTGCATAATTAAATTAAAAGGTTCATTTACTTTTTAAAAATACATTTTGTATTCGAAAAAAATAGTGAAGATTTCATCGTTTAAATTATTAATAGATATTGAGAATTTTATAAATTGTCCCTTTGAAACTAATCATGATTCGCACCAAGCGGAATTTAGAAAATGCAGCTTAAACAACTGGAAATTAAGGGTTTTAAGAGTTTTGGCGATAAGATTACTATCCATTTCAACGAGGGTGTTACTGCCATTGTAGGACCGAATGGTTGCGGAAAATCAAATGTAGTAGACGCAATACGCTGGGTTCTTGGAGAACAAAGTACCAGAATGTTACGTTCTGAGAAAATGGAAAATATCATTTTCAATGGAACTAAATCGCGCAAACCTTCGAATCTGGCCGAGGTTTCCCTAACGTTTGATAATACTAAAAATATTCTTCCAACGGATTTTACAAATGTCACCATCACCCGAAAACTTTATCGTTCAGGCGAAAGCGAGTATCGTTTAAATGATGTCCAATGTCGTTTAAAAGATATCACGGATTTGTTTCTGGATACGGGAATAGGTTCTGATTCCTATTCGATCATTGAATTAAAAATGATCGATGAGATTATAGCGAACAAGGATAATTCAAGAAGAGCATTATTTGAAGAAGCTTCCGGTATTTCAAAATATAAACTTAGGAAAAAGCAAACTTTTAATAAGCTAAAGGATACTGAAGCAGACCTAAGTCGTGTAGATGACCTATTGTTTGAAATAGAAAAGAATTTAAAAACGCTCGAAAATCAAGCCAAAAAAGCAGAACGGTTTTACAGGCTTAAGGAACAGTATAAAGCTTTGAGTTTGAATCTTGCCTCCCATCGTATAATTGGGTTTAGATCAGCCCTAGTAGAACTTGAAAGTAAAGAACAAAAACAAGCGTTAGAGAATAGTGGAATAAATACAGAGATGGCGAACTTGGAGGCTTTCTTACAAAAGCTAAAACTGGAAAACCTGAATCTGGAAAAGAACCTTTCCGTACAGCAAAAAGCTACGAATGAGTTTATCACAAAAATTCGAACTTATGAAAGTGATAAAAAGTTAAAAAACGAGCAGCTGAGATTTCTTGAAGATAAAAAAAACAGCCTTAATGATGAGATTGAAAGAGATCAGAATCAGCTCAATCATGTTCTTTATAACCAGAAAAGATTGAATGAAGAACATTTACAAGAGACTGACACCCTTGAAAGGCTTCGTATATCGACTGAAATTCAGCAAGAGGGAATTTCTGAATTAAGATTGATGCAGCAAAAATCAAAAGAGAGTCTTGACACCTTGAGCCTTGAGAACAATGAGTTGCAAAATCAAGTATATAAACTTGAAAAATATATTGCTATTTTGAATATTCAGAAGGAAGCACTGGATCAGGAAAGTAAACGTAATCTTGCCGATACTGAATCAAAAGAGAATGAACTCAATGAATTTAACAAGGTAATTTTAGAGTTAGGGACTCAACTTGATAGCAAACAAAAAGAGTTTATTCAAAATAAAGAAGTTGAGGATGAATTGGATCAGCAAATTCTGCGGCTTGGTGAGCAATTAAAAGAGCAAAAAGAAATTCTGAATCAGGAAAGCCGAAAACTCGACTCAAAACAGAATGAGTATAATCTAACTAAATCAATGGTTGATAATTTGGAAGGATTTCCCGAGTCCATCCGATTTCTAAAAAAGAATGCGGGCTGGACTAAGCAAGCACCACTTTTTTCGGATATACTGTTTTGTAAAGAGGAATACAGAATTTCAATTGAAAACTACCTTGAACCCATAATGAATCATTATGTTGTTGAAAACCAACACGATGCGATTCATGCCATTCAACTATTAAATGATTCATCCAGAGGAAGGGCAAACTTTTTTATTTTGGATGCTTTGAATTATAATGCCAAACTTCCGACAATAAAAACCGAACGCAAAGACCTGATCCCTGCTTTAGATGTAATCGATACCGACGCTAAATTCCGGCCACTTTGCGAGATGTTATTGTACAATGTTTATCTGTTAGAGTCGGGTGAGGATAATGAATTTCGATCTGAATTACCAAAGGAACAAGTAGTAATTTTAAGTAAAACCGGGATGTTTTCGAAAACAAGAACAGGAATGTCCGGGGGATCTGTCGGTCTTTTTGAGGGTAAGCGGATTGGAAGAGCCAAAAATCTTGAAAAACTTGCTAAAGAAATTAATGCAACTGAGACCATCATGGTCAAATTAAAAGACTCCATCGAAGAGAAAGAGAACAAATTAAAAGATTGCATGGCCTCTTCAAAAAAAGATATACTGAATCGATTCCAAATCGAAATCAACAGGTTGAACAATGAATTGACAACTGTAAAAACCAAACAGGAGCAATATCTGGCATTCATTGAAAATAGCCTCAACAGAAAACAAGATATCGAGCATAAAATTACAAGTATCAACAATGAATTACTTGCCTCCGAACCTATTCTTAACGAATGGAGAGTGAATAAACAACTTAAACAAGAGCAGGTACTAAATGATCAGCAAAAATTTAATGAACAAGCCGAGATTTTGAATTCAAAATCTGCACTTTACAATCAAGAAAATATCCGTTTTCACCAACAGCAAAACAAGGTATCTGGTATATTAAAAGAACTTGAATACCGTGAGAGCCAACAGAGAAACCTTGAAAATCGAATTGAAATAAATAAAGCTGAACTAGAAAAAACACAAACAGGAATCAAGGAGATACTCCAGCAAGCAGATCATTCGGATGAAGATCTTATTGCAATGTATGTACAGAAGGAGGAATTTGAATCAGCTGTAATTGAAGCTGAACAAAATTATTATGGTTCAAAAATACAAATTACAGAAACAGAGGAAAAAATAAGTTTACTCAGGAAAAGTAAAGAAGAATCTGAGCTGATTTCTAACGAATTAAAAGATCAGAAAACAGGAATAAAACTGGAGTTGAATGCCTTAAAGGAAAGACTATCCATAGAATTTTCAATTGATATTTCAAACTTGCTTGATGAAGAATTCATTGAAGAGCAAATAGGAAGCGAATCTGAAATACGGGATAAAACAGAACGTATAAAAAGGCAAATGGATGAATTCGGTCCTATCAATCCAATGGCAATGGAAGCTTATCAGGAAATGAACGAAAGGTATAATTTTATCCAAAATCAAAAAAGAGACCTGACCGAAGCCAAATTATCCTTATTACAAACGATCAAAGAAATTGATGATACGGCCAAAGAAAAATTCATGGCGGCATTTACTGAAGTCCGAAACCACTTTATTAAAGTTTTTCGGTCGCTATTTAATGAGGAAGATAGCTGCGACCTAGTTTTAGCTGATCCCACTAATCCTTTGGAATCGGATATTGATATCCTCGCACGTCCCAAAGGAAAGCGTCCATTATCACTAAATCAATTATCAGGAGGTGAAAAAACACTGACAGCAACTGCCCTGTTGTTTTCTTTATATCTTCTAAAACCTGCTCCATTCTGTATTTTTGATGAAGTCGACGCTCCTTTAGATGATACCAACATTGATAAGTTTAATCATATAATCAGAGAATTTTCGGATCAATCGCAATTCATCATTGTTTCCCACAATAAACGCACCATTGCAAGCACTGATATAATTTATGGTGTCACCATGGCTGAACAGGGTGTTTCAAAAGTTGTAGCTGTAGATATTCGGGAGGTTGCCTGATAACAATAACCTTAGCAAAAGAATCCGGCTCGGAACGATCATTTACAATTCTTAATTAAAAATGACAGATGAAAAAACTACTGATAATTTTTTGGCTTCTATCAAAACTTGATGCTGATGCACAAAATATCAATCGGAAAACCTTACTTAATGATGTTGAAACCCTTGCTTCAGACCAATTCGAAGGAAGAAAAACAGGTAGCAAGGGAAATTTTATGGCTGCTGAATATATTATTGATAGGTTCAAGAATATTGGTTTAGATGCTTACAACAAAGATTATAAACATGGATTTGAATTCAAAAACCGTATAAATGAAGAAATCAAGGGTGTTAATCTAATAGGTTATATTGAAGGAAAATCTGGTCAGGTTATCATAATTTCAGCACATTATGATCATGTAGGAATACAGAATTCAGAGATCTATAATGGTGCAGATGACAATGCCTCGGGTGTGGCAGCAATTCTGTCTGTTGCAAACTATTTCAAACGAAATAAACCCGAAAATACGCTCTTATTCATTGCGTTCGATGCAGAAGAAATGGGCTTGAAAGGTGCCTATTCCTTTTTGGAAAGTCCGGTTCCATCCATGTATCAAATTAAATTGAATATCAATTTGGATATGGTTTCGCATAATGATCAATCTGAACTGTATGTAGCCGGAACTCATAAATATCCGGTAATAAAAGATATTCTGAAGTATGCTGATCAGGATACCGGTATTTCAATCAGGTTTGGCCATGATGATCCAAACACAGGAAAAGATGACTGGACCATGCAGAGTGACCATGGACCATTCGCAAAAAAAAATATACCTTTTGTATACTTTGGAGTTGAGGACCATAAGGATTATCACAAGCCAACTGATGATTTCTCAAGCATAAATCCTGATTTCTTTTATTCTGCCTCTAATGCCATCTTGAATAGCATAATCAGTCTTGACAAAAATCTTTCACGTATAAATCCTTAACAAGAAATCAGTATCTTTGTAAAACAAGCTGTTCTATCGCTGTCCTGCCTATGCGGGAGAGAGGAAAGTCCGGGCAACACAGAGCATCCTGCTTCCTAACAGGAAGGTTCCGCCTTTGCGGAAACGGAAAGTGCCACAGAAAATAAACTACCGCCGATATTGTTTGGCGGAAAAGGTGAAAACGTGAGGTAAGAGCTCACGGTATCATATGGTGACATGTGATACGGTAAACCCCAGGAGTTGAAAGACCAAATAGGTCATAGAAGTGAAGCTGCTCGCTTCCAAATCCCCTCTAAACGGGGGTTTTCTATGATGGGTAGGTCGTTAGATCTCGCAAGCAATTGCCAGACTAGATAAATGATAGAAATTCTGCCTACGCAGGAAAACAGAACCCGGCTTACAGGCTTGTTTTTTATTTCTAACTATCCTGAATCATCAGGGTATAAGTATTGCTTTTATTCTGCCTAGAATCCTTCGAATTCATATGCCCTAACAATGAAAGACTTGAACCAAAACAATGCTTTTGTTTTAATAGTTAATCATTGAAAATCAAGGAGCCATGCGCAATGCCTTGGGCGACTTCCCGATAAAATTAAACTATTTTGAGGGCATCATGGATGAAATCGAAGCGATGCACTTATAAAGACAATAATTTGGAACTCGTTCCTTGTATTGGAAAAATGAAAGCCCAAAAAAGAGCAGTTCGGTAAACCATAAAAACCAAGACAAAATGACTTTAGATTTTGTACATTACCATTCAGTAAATTACAAGGTTTTAATTTCTGTCACCAGTTGCTGAAGTACTGATTTTGCATCGCCAAAAAGCATAGAGGATTTAGGTTGAAAAAAGAGTTCATTTTCAATACCTGCATATCCAGGATTCATGCTCCTTTTGTTAATAATTACAAGTTTGGCAAGTTCAACATCCAAGACAGGCATGCCATAAATTGGAGATCCGGGATCAGTTTTGGCCGCAGGGTTAACCACATCATTAGCACCTAAAATCAAAACAACATCAGTCAAAGGAAATTCTTCATTGGCTTGCTCCATTTCAAGCAAACGCGCATAGTCAACATCTGCCTCAGCCAATAAAACG